>NZ_RAWC01000029.1:0-61570 GCF_003611685.1 Corallococcus sp. CA049B
GACGAACGGCGGGGACAACCGGGACGGGCGGGAGGGACATTCCCGGCCCGCCGTCACGCCACTACGCGGCCTTCGCGGGGGTGGAGGCCTCCGGCTTCTCCTTGCGCACGAAGGCATCCACCACGAGCATGCCCACGCCGATGCAGATGGCCATGTCCGCGACGTTGAACGACGGCCAGGCGGCCTTGTCGTACCAATGGGCCTCCAGGAAATCGATGACGAAGGCCCGCGCCACGCGGTCGATGTAGTTGCCCAGCGCGCCGCCCAGCACCAGCGGCAGGCCCCACAGCGCCCACACCTCCGCGGGGTCCGTGCCGGTCAGCTTCCGGAAGTAGAAGACGATGAGCAGCACCGCGCCCAGGCTCACCAGGTGGAAGAGCGGGCCGCGCACGTGGGGCGGCAGGTCGCGGAACATGCCCCACGCGGCGCCCGGGTTCTCCGCGTAGCGCAGGCGGAAGAAGTTCTCCGCCACCTCCACGTGCGTCTTCGGCTGGAAGTGCAGGCCGCGGCGGCCCGGCTCCTCCGCGGGCGAATAGAACGCGCCCAGGCGCTGCGACAGGGTGGTGGCCCCGTCGAAGCGGGTGGTGAGGTCGCGCACGACCAGGTACTTCGTCCACTGGTCCAGCACGATGACGCCCAGCGTGAGGGCGAGGAGGATGACGTATTTGCGCGGCACGGAGAGGGCTTATACCAGCCCACCCCCGCGCGTCACGGCTGGGGGCTCGTGCCCTGGGGCAGCGGCTGCGCGGCCGAGGCCTCCGGGCGCAGCGAGTCCAGCAGCATCAGCGCCACGCCCACGCAGATGGCCGCGTCCGCCACGTTGAACGTGGGCCAGCGCATGCCCGGCTGGTTGCGCCAGTGCCAGTCGATGAAGTCGATGACGTAGCCCCGGATGAGCCGGTCCACGAAGTTGCCCAGCGCGCCGCCGGTGATGAGCGCCAGCGCCACGCGCACCAGCTTCTGCGACGGCTCCGTCTTCCGGTACAGCGTCAGGATGAACCCCAGCGCCACCAGGCTCACCACGTGGAAGAACGCCTTGCGCGCCGTCTCCGGCAGGTTGGAGAACATGCCCCACGCCGCGCCCGGGTTCTCCACGTAGCGGAAGTGCCAGTAGTCCTCGATGAAGCGGTACGGCCGGGTGTTCTTGCGGAACACGCCCTCCACCGGGGGGTCGTTGTCCAGGTTCTGCTCGCTCAGGAAGCCGGACACGCGCGACAGGCCGCTGCGGCCATCCAGCGCTTCCGTCAGCCGGGACACGGCCAGGTACTTGGTCACCTGATCCGCCGCCAGCACGGCGAGGACCACCACGAGGAGGAGGCGGAAGGAGGCTTTCATGGGGTAGCCGAACCTCTATCGCGCCCCCGGGAGCCCTGACAACCCGGACCCGGGCCGCAGACCGCCGGCCCGCCTGCCCTCTCCCTCCCGGAGTCCACGCGTTTCGGGCATGGTGCGCCCATGGCGCCTGTTGAGCCCGACGTGAAACCTTCCGCTCCCGACATTGCCCCACCCGGAACCACCACGCCCCCGGCGGCGAAGCCGACGCTGATGGCGCGCTTCAAGGCGATGCTGATGGACTACGGCCCGCTGGCCATCGCGGTGAACTACCTCATCTTCGGCCTGGTCATCGTGGGCTTCTGGGCGGCCATCCGGGCCGGCTTCCAGCCCCAGGGCACCGGCGCCCAGGCAGGTGCGTGGGGCGCGGCCTACCTCGCGTCGCAGGCGGTGAAGCCGCTGCGGCTGGCGGCGGTGTTCGTGCTGACGCCGCTCATCGCGCGCATCCCGCCGGTGGGACGCTTCATCAAGAAGAACAAGCACAAGTGGAGCTTCTGAAACGGCACGGGCCGGGCACCGGGGAGCTCCCGATGACCGGCCCGCGTTGCCTGCGAGGTGCCCGTTAGAAGTTGGGCGTGCGGAACGTCTTGATGACGCCCATGTGCTGCATGCTGGACGCGCCGCTGTCGGAGTTCAGCGCCGGGTAGATCTCCGAGATGGGCGTGTACACGCGGCTGTCGAGCACCAGGCCGTTGTTGAAGGTGCTGCTCCCGATGACGGTGGGCACCTGGTACTGGCGCAGGTCCAGGTCCACGAGCACGTGGTCATACGGCTTGCTGCGGCTGGCGTTGGTGCCGTCCTTGCCGTTCTTGTCCACCGGGTGCGGGCCCGCGGTGTCGACCACCTGCCTGAAGGTGGTGATGCACGACTCGGAGCGGGAGTCGGTGTTGAAGTCGCCGCCGATGGTCAGGTAGTCGCCGTTGGGGATCTTGTCCTTGATGTAGCCCACGAGCTGGGTGGCTTCCGCGTTGCGGTTGCTGGAGCTGCTGGTGAGCAGGTGGACGCTGACGGCCCAGAGGTCCTTGGGTCCCGGGATGTCGATGCGGGCCCAGGCGAAGTCGCGGTTGGAGACCTTGGCGTCCGTCCACTCGCCCGACTCGATGATGGGGTAGCGGCTGATGATGCCGTTGGGGATCTGCGCGCCGGTCTCGCGGTAGTAGTAGAAGCCCGGGCCGAAGGCCGTATCGACCATGGAGCGGATGTCCGCCGCCGAGTCCGACTTGTAGTTGAACTCCTGGATCATCACGATGTCAGGCTTCACGCCCGCCATCAGCCGGATGCCGTGGCCCGGGTCGTAGTCCTGGCCGTTGCCGCTGGTGAGATTGGCGGCCATCAGGCGGATCTGCGTGTAGCCACCGTCGGTATCCGTCTCGCCCCCCGTGCCCGCGTCGCCAGAGCCACCGTCGGTCGGCGAACCCGCGTCGGTCGTGGTGCCAGCGTCGGTCGTGGTGCCAGCGTCGGTCGTGGTGCCCGCGTCGGTCGTGGTGCCAGCGTCCACCGTCGTGCCGGCATCATCGGAGCCCGGGTCCACATCGGTTCCGGCATCCTCGGTGGTGCCCGCGTCTTCCGTGGGCTGTCCCGCGTCGGATCCGGCATCCTCGGTGGTGCCCGCGTCGGTGCGGGTCCCGGCATCGGCGGAGGTCCCCGAGTCCGGAGGCGTGATGGGCTCTTCACCCTCGCCGCAGGCGAGGGCCATGAAGCCTATTGCCACGAGGGGGCGGAGGAACGGGGAGAGCTTCATTGCCATGCAGGGCCTGGATCCTTGCTTCCGAGGGTGTCGAGGGGGGTGACCCGTCGGCTTCGGCACGCCGACTGGTGCGTGATTATAGAAGTTTTCAAGAAGGCTGTCCCCTGACCGCCCGTGAGGATTACGTCGCCTCCTTTCAAGAATTTGAGAGTTTCACCCGCCCGTAGCTGCGGAAGGCGGGGATTCAATGAAACACATCAGGGCACCAGCTACGACGCAGCAGGACGTAAGGAGTCCAGGATGTCATCACGGCAGCTGACGGTGCGGATCCACGGTGCACTGAACGACTTCGTCGCACCGGAGCGCCGGGAGCAGGCGTTCACGCACGTGCTGCAGGGCAGCCCTTCGGTGAAGGACCTCATCGAGTCGCTGGGTCCGCCGCACCCCGAAGTGGACGTCGTGTTGGTGGACGGAGCGCCGGTGGGCTTCGCGCACCGCGCGGAGGAGGGCACGCGCATCGACGTGTATCCGGCGTCGGATCCGTCAGCGCCGCGGGTGGCGCGAGCAGGCCCACCCCTCCCGGACATGCCGCGCTTCATCCTGGACGTGGGGTTGGGGAGGCTGTCCGGCTTCCTGCGGATGCTCGGCTTCGACACGCTCTGGCGCAACGACTTCGCGGACGACCAGCTGGCGCGCCTGTCCCACGACGAAGAGCGGGTGCTGCTCACGAGGGACCTGGGCGTGCTGAAGCGCTCGGAGGTCGTGCTCGGATACTTTCCGCGAGAGACGGATCCGGCGCACCAGCTGGTGGAGGTGGTGCGGAGGTACGGCCTGACGTCGCGCATGCGGCCCTTCTCCCGCTGCATCGCCTGCAATGCGCCGCTGTCCACCGCGACGCCGGAAGAAGTGCAGGGCCGCGTCCCGGAAGGCGTGACCCAACGCCACAGCCACTTCCAGCAGTGCCCCGGCTGCAAGCGCGTCTTCTGGCCCGGCACGCACCATGAACGCATGCAGAACCTGGTGGAGACGCTGCGCAAGCTGGAGGCGGCCAATCCCTAGTCAGTCCCAATTCCTGCCAGAGTATTTTCGCCACGAATTGGACGCCCCCCTGGGAAACGGGTTGATTGCCGTCCGGCAAACATGACCCTTCCTCATTCCCGTCTCCTGCTCGTGGGCGCCGCGATGGTGATGGCTTGCGCTTCCAGCAAGCCGTCTGTCGCCTCGGCCCCCGCCGCCACCAGCCAATCCCTCTCCACGCCCAAGGCGCGCGTCCTGGCCGTTCCCCAATGGCTGGGACACTACAAACTCAAGATGCGCTCCCATGGCACCTGGCTCCAGGGAGACAAGCGTTTCGAATGGGCGGACAAACTTGAGTTCAGTGGCATCTTCCGGATTCACATGGATGCCGCCCGGGAGGAGGGACATGGCACCGTCCATCACGGATGGGTCAATCTCACCAGACGCTCCAAGACGACGGACGGAGCCCAGATCACGGAGGAGTTGGACGGAGGGTGCTCCGATTCCGTGCCCGACGTCCCCCTGGACGTCCTGTCATTCCCCACGGACGACACGTTCCTGTTCCGGGGGTTCGTCGCCCAGGCGGAGTACCTCCGCTGCGCCGCGTTCCGCAAGGTCGCCGGAGGCGAACCCCAGAGGACCGAGGTAGCGGCCCCCGCGTTTCCCTCTCTCCCGGCCGCGCTCTTCACGCTCCCCATACCCGAGGGAGGCAAACCGAAGCTCCCGGGCCGGCTGCGCTTCATCACCCTCGGCGACAAGGTCGTGCAGGAGATCCCCTCCACGCTCCGTTGGGGAGAGACCCCTATCGAATGGGAGATCGATTGGCGTCTCGGCCGTGAGGCAACCAACGGGCCCACGCTCAGGCTGGAGCCCGAAAGCACCGGGAACTACGACACCTGGCTTCCCATGGGCCCCAAGCTCGAGCCGAAACCCAAGCCTTGAGCCCTGCTTTCAGCTCAATGCCTCACGGCATTTGAGACAGACATCATCCCCCTGCCCCACCGCTTCGGAGTACACCCAGCAGCGGGGGCACTTGGTGCCCAGGGCAGGAAGCACCTCCGCGGACAGAGACGCCCCGTCACCGAAGGTCTGTGAAACCTCCAGCGCCTTCGCGGCCTCGGACGGAGCCTCCGTGAGGTCCACCTGGCTCACGATGAACAGCCCGGGCAGCTCCGCGAGGTGCGCCTCCAGTACCTCCCGCACCGAGCCCGTGGCGCTCAGCACCACACGGGCCTCCAGCGACGCGCCGATGCGCTTGTCCCTCCGCGCCACCTCCAGCACGCCCTGCACCGCGCTGCGCACCGCGAAGAGCTTCGCGTAGCGCGCCTCCAGCTCCGGAGGCATCGTGGCCTTCACCTCCGCGAAGCCCGCCAGGAACACGCTCTTCGCGCGCTCGCCCGGCAGGTGCTGCCAGGCCTCCTCCGCCGTGAAGCTCATCACCGGCGCCAGCAGCGGCAGCAGCACCGTGAGCACCTCGTGCAGCACCGTCTGCGCACCCCGCCGCGCGGGCCCGTCCTGCTTCGCCGTGTAGAGCCGGTCCTTCAGGATGTCGAAGTACACGGCCGACAAATCATTGGCGCAGAAGTCCACCACCGTCGCGTAGACGAGGTGGAACTCATAATCCTCGTAGGCCTGCCGCACCCGCGCGGCCACCTGCGCCAGCCTTCCGCGAGCCCACTGGTCCAGGGGCAGCAGCGCATCCGGTGCCACCGAGTCCTTCGCCGGGTCGAAGTCGTGCAGGTTGCCCAGCGCGTACCGCAGCGTGTTGCGGATCTTCCGGTAGCCCTCCGACAGACCCTTGAGGATGGCGTCCGACAGGCGCACGTCGTTGCGGTAGTCGCTCGCCGCCACCCACAGGCGCAGCACCTCCGCGCCGTACTGCTGGATGACCTTGTCCGGCGCCACCGTGTTGCCCCGGCTCTTGGACATCTTCTCGCCCTGGCCATCCACCACGAAGCCGTGCGTCAGGCAGGCCTTGTAGGGCGCCACGTCGCGCGTGCCCACCGACACCAGCAGCGAGGAATGGAACCAGCCCCGGTGCTGATCACTCCCCTCCAGGAACAGGTCCGCCGGCAGGCGCTGCCGCTTCGCCAGCACCGCGGACGCCATGCACGCCGAGTCGAACCACACGTCCAGGATGTCCGTCTCGCGGTGGAACTCGCCCTTGCCGCAGCGCGGACACGTGAAGTCCTGCCCGAGGAAGTCCTTCACCGGCGTGCGGTACCACACGCCCACGCCCTCCTTCTCCACCGCCGCCGCCACCCGCTCCATCACCTCTGGAGACACCACCGCGTCGTCGCACCCGTCGCAGTACGCGATGGGAATCGGCACGCCCCAGCTGCGCTGCCGGCTGATGCACCAGTCCGGCCGGCCCTCCAACATTCCCCGGATCCGCGACTGTCCCCACGACGGCACCCACTGCACCTGCTCCACCTGCTCCAGCACCACCTGCCGGAACGTCTGCGTGCCGTGGAACGGCGCGTCCATCGGGATGAACCACTGGTAGGTCGCCGCCTGGATGACCGGCTGGTGGCAGCGCCAGCAGTGCGGATAGCTGTGCGTGACGGTGTCTGACTTGTCATTGAGCAGCGCGCCCCGCTGCACCAGCAAATCCAGCACCACCGGGTTCGCCTCGAACACGCGACGGCCCGCGAGCCCCTCGCCCACCGTGTCGTCGTAGCGGCCGTCCGCGCGCACCGGGTTGTAGATGTCCAGGCCGTACTTCAAGCCGACCTCGTAGTCCTCCTGGCCGTGCCCCGGCGCCGTGTGCACCAGCCCCGTGCCCGCGTCCAACGTGACGTGCTCGCCCAGCACCACGCGCCCCTGCCGCGCCAGGAACGGGTGCTGATACGTCACGTGCTCCAGGTCCTCGCCCGTCGCGTACGCGAGGATGCGGGATGGATCCACCAGCGCTGGAGACGACACCTCGCCCGTGGGCAGCTGCACATGCTTCACGGCCAGCTCGTCCGACTTCACCTCCGCCAGCACCTTCGCCAGCAGGTCCTTCGCCACGCAGAGGACGCGGTCCTCCAGCCGGTAGAAGACGTATTCGAACCCGGCGTTCACCGCGATGGCCAGGTTGGCCGGCAGCGTCCACGGTGTGGTGGTCCAGATGACGAAGGACACGCGCTGCCCCTTCAGCTGCGGCAGCTTGTCCACCAGCGCCGGTCCCGCGTCGAAGGCCACGTACGCGGACGGCGAGGTGTGCTCCGCGTACTCCACCTCCGCCTCCGCGAGCGCGGTCTGGTCCTGGAGGCACCACGCCACGGGCTTCTTGCGCCGGTACAGCATGCCCCGGCGCGCGAACGAGGCCAGCTCGCGGACCTCCTGCGCCTCGTAGCTGAAGTCGAGCGTCCGGTAGGGCGCGTCCCACGTCCCGAAGACCCCCAGCCGCTGGAACTCCGCGCGCTGGATGTCCACGAACTCCAGCGCGTACTCGCGGCAGCGCTCCAGCAGCGCGTCGCGCGACAGCGTGCGCTTGTCCAGCTTCTGTTCCTTGAGGCGCTTCTCCACCGCCTGCTCGATGGGCAGACCATGGGTGTCCCAGCCGGGGATGAAGTCACACGGGCGTCCGGAGAGGTTCCGGAACTTCACCACGATGTCCTTCAGCACCTTGTTGAGCGCATGCCCGGCGTGCAGGTGGCCGTTGGCGTACGGAGGCCCGTCCGCCAGCACGAAGGGCTCACGGCCCGCGTTCTTCGTCAGCAACTGCGTCCACACGTCCTGCTCCCGCCACCAGGCGAGCAGGCGCGGTTCGAGCTGGCCCAGGTTCCCCTTCATGGGGAACTCCGTGCGCGGCAGGTGGACGGTGGCGTCGAGGTCCTTGCGGGAGGGGGCGTCGCTCATGGCTGGCAGCGCCCGTAACACCCTCCCGCCGGTCCTTCAATCCAGGCGCGGACTCAATGCTCGTGGTGGTCGTCGCCGTCTTCGTGCGTGTGCGGCTGGGGCGTGTTCTTGCCCTTGCCCTTGGGACACTTCTTGGCGCACTTCGCCTTCGCGGTCTGGAACGCCTTCGTGCACTTGTCCGTGCAGTTCCTGTCCTTGGCGGAGCACTTCTTCACACAGGCCTGCATCGTGGAGCCGGCGCTGATGGAGCACTTCTCGTCGCACGTCTGCGCGAGCGCCTGGGGCGCCACCAGCACGGCTCCCAGCGCCATCAGTCCCAGCCATCCCCGCACCGCGATACGCGTCGTCATGTCGCTCCCGTCTTCCCTTGCCCGCTGGCGTCACTCGCCCGGGCGCATGTCATCGTCTGGCGCCGCGGCCCGGCGCACCAGCCGCACCGCCACCTGGCCTTCCTTGGTGACCGCCAGGTTGAGCGCGACCTCTTCCGTGGGGGACTTGAACACGCGGGGCTGGATTTCCTTGAACCCCGCCTTGGTGAGCACCTCGCGGTAGAAGGCCTCCACGTCCGCCGTCGTCTTGCCCGCCACCGAGTAGCTCACCGTGTGCGAGCCCTCCGTCTGCGCCGTCAGCACCCCGGAGCCACCGGGGAAGACGGGCAGCCCGGCCGGCTGCGGGGCCTTCGCCGCGCCCAGGTTCGCCTGCCCCAGGAACACCGTGGTGGTGCCGTCCGGGTTCACCTGGAGGATGGCCGTGTAGGAGATGAAGTTGCGCGTGTCGAGGCCCGTCACCATCGGCTCGCGCAGGAGCTGCGGCTGCTTGTACGCCTCCTGCACCGAGAAGCCCCAGGACTGGAAGCGGTCCACCACGCTCTGGAGGATGACCTGTGGCTTCTCCTTGCTGCGCACCGCGAGCAGCTTCACCGGCACGCCGTTGGCGTCCACCTGCCCCGGCACATCCACCACGCTGACGGTCTTCGGGATGTCCCAGGTGAAGTTGGCCCGCTGCGCCCACGCGGGGACAGCCCCCACCAGCGCCAGCAGCAGAGCCCAGCGCCCGATTCCACGCTTCATCTGCGGTCCCTTCCTACTGGCGGTGCGAACGCGCGGCCTTGACGGACTTGCCCGACTTCGGACCCGTGTCGCCCTCCGGCTTGGGGCAGCGGGACTTGCACTGGTTGAACTGGGCCTGGAACTTCTGCGCGCAGCGCGCGGAGCAGGCGCGGCTGCTGTCCTTCGCGGACCCCGGGCTGCTCGGCGCCGGACAGGCGGTGATGCAGGCGTTGAGCGTGTCCCCGTTCTTCGTCGCGCAGTCCGTGTTGCATGAGTTGCTGTCCGCGCGCGCGGGGGACGCCGTCAGGCACACGCCCAGCACCAACGCCAGCACTCCACCCGACAGCAGGCTTCGCTTCTTCATCTCAGCAGTCCTTTCCAAGGAAACAGCCGCCATTGCCGGTGCGGTCCAGATAGCCCAGACCGTAATGGGGCGTGGTGATGCCAATCATCGCGCCGGGCGTCGTGTTCCACAGGTTGCCCAGGGCCGCGGGCTTCATGAAGTACTGCATGAAGTTGGTCTCCTCACCCGCCGCGCTCATCCAGAAGGTGTTCTCACGCTGCATGAGCACCAAGGGCGGCAGCGGATTGAAGAAGAGGGCGTCCATCGCCAGGAAGCTGGCGTAGGTCGGGATGGGCAGCGTGGTGGGCTCGTAGACGCCCTTCGTGACGACGTAGAAGGCAGCGTTGGTGCAGGGAACCGCCATGTCCTGGAACAGGAGGCAGGTCGTGGTCTCCTCCTCGCTCGCCAGGCCCCAGTCATCCACCAGGATGGAGAAGCGGCCCCGGCAGCTGCCTCCCACCGCCCGGCCAATGCCACACACCTGGATGGCGGCGTTGGCGGCTTCCAGGTGCTGCTGGTTGTACAGGCCGGTCTCCGGCGTCTGGTCCAGGAACCGGCTGGGGATGTTCCAGGCGCTCAGGGTCGCCTGCGAGGTGCACGCCGAGCCGCCCTGGTCGCGGAACAACAGCCGGGTCAACACCGGACCATTCCAGCCGAGCCCTCCGTTCCGTCCGCAGCTCACGCGCAGGTCCGAGCCCCGCGTGAAGACCTGGGTGATGGTGTCACCGCGGTTCACGGACGACAGGCCGTTGAAATCCGCGTAGCGGGCCTGGGCGTCCTCCCCGCCCTGCCGCATGGAATCCTCCGCGGGATCGAAGTCGGAGAAGAGGAGGCTGTGCATCCGTCCGTGCGTGCCGTTCCACAGCGCGGACACGGCGGCCTCCTGCACCTTCAGCGACAGGAAGCCCACCTCCGCGAAGTGGATGCCGAACACCAGGATGGTGATGAACAGCGTGACGCCGAGGGCCGCCTCCACGATGGACTGGCCCCGCGCCCGCCGGTGGTGACGACGAAGGTGGCTGTGCATCACTGGAACCCCCTGAAGCCCACGCGCCGCAGTTCCCGGATGGTGTCGGCGGAAGCGGGAGAACTGGAACCCAAGGCGTTGATGGCGTCATCCAGCCCCGACTCGTCCGTGTCCACCGGCACCAGCGTGGCGCGCCAGTACGGGTTGAGCAGGTTGGGCGGCTCGCTCCAGTGGGAGAAGCTCGCGCTGCGTCCACGGTGGTAGTACGCGATACCCGTGGAGAGCGCCGTCTGGATACCCAGCGGCGTGACGCCGTCCGCCATGGTGGCGCTGGTGTTGTCGAACCGGCCCGCGTTCGGGTTCGGGTTGGCCGCCTTGAAGCGGAAGCGGAACGCCAGGTTCCACGGGTCCTGCTGCGCGACGGGCATGTTGCTGCGGTCGCGCTGGATGACCGCGAAGTTCTTCGGCTGTCCGTAGTTGTTGTCCGCGCCGCCGGGCCACAGCTCATTCAGGTTGTAGTCCATGAACGGCGGCCAGATGCCCGGGCAGCTGGACAGGCCGCCCAGACACGGCGCCAGCATGTGCCGCGCGAAGGGCGCCGGGTCCGTGCCGCCCAGCCACATGTGCATGGGCGTGGGCATGAAGCCACCGGAGGCCGCGAACAGGGCCGTGGTCGGGACCGTGCCGCCCACCATCACCGGACACGGCGGTCCACCACCATGCGCGATGTGGTTGTAGATGAAGGCCACGACGCCCTCGTCCTCGGCCGAGACGGCGGGAGCATAGGGGGGAAAGAGCCCGTACTGGAGGATCGGCTTGCCGAAGTGGGCCGTGCCCGCGGCGAATGGGAGCGTGACGATGTCCGGCGGCAGGATGACGAAGGCCAGGTTCGCTTCGTGCGCGATGTACTGCTCGATGGTCCGCGACGTGACGAAGGTGAAGCCGCGGCTGCCCATGGCCGCGTCCACGCTGTGGGCCACCGTCAGGGGCAACGGATCACACACCGCGCCCGACCCGCCGGGGAAGCACGCCGTGTTGTCCGCCAGCTCGTTCCGGGAGACGTTGCCCGCGGACGGCGCCAGCCACCCCGCGTCGCGCGGGTTCTTCCCCGGCACCAGGTCCCCCAGGATGTCGTTGGCGAAGCCCTGGTCGCCCACCTTGTCCTCGAGGCTCATGAAGTCATTCAGCGAGGAGGCATACAGCGCGCCCGCCGCCACCTGGTGCAGGCGCATCTGCAGGCCCACCATCGGATCCAACGACTGGAAGACGGCCTCCACGCGCAGGTCCTCGCGCTGGAGCGTGGTGATGAGCCGGCCCAGGTCCGTCACTCCGCGGACGCCGCACTGACACATGCGGGCGCAGAAGCCGTTGGACCAGGCGCAGGGGCAGCCCGCGGTGGCGAACGCCTGGTAGACGGGCAACCACGCGCCGTAGCCGATCTTCGCCGCGTTCAACTCGCCGCGGTAGAGGCTGGCCCAGCTGAGCAGGCTGGCCGCGCCGGCGTTCGCCACCATGTGGGCGATCTCCGCGCGGTTGCTGACGGCGATGGTGTTGAACGTGCGCGCCGTGGCCACCGCGTTGGAGTACGCGGCCGCGTCCGCCACCGTCTGCACCTCGATGCGCTCGCGCACCTTCATGGTGAACGACAGCGTCATGGCCACCATCAGCAACAGCAGCAGCATGCTGAGGACGAACAGCACCAGGGTCTGACCGCGCTGGGAGAAGGAGCGCTTCATGGTTTTCACCGGGGACAGGCCATGGTGGCGAAGAAACGCGACTTCACGGGCGTCATCATTCGCATGGTGAACGTGGTGATGATGGGGAAGACGTACTGCCGGTTGAGCACGCGCTCCGCCAGCTCCGCGCCCAGCTCGCCGTCCAGCACGTGCGACGTCGTCACGTCACTGCCGTTCCAGTTGGCGTTGCGCTCGGCGACGATGAGCGGGTTCGCGTCCGTGTAGGACCGCAGGCTGAAGTGCGCCAGGAACATGCGCGACATCACCCAGTTGGCGAACGGGATGCGCAGCGGGTACCAGAACACCAGCTGCACCTCCAGCCGCCGCAGGTGCCCCGGCCGGTCGAAGTCGCTGTCCTCCGGGCTGTCCACGCCGCCGCCCGCCAGGTCCCGCTGGATCCACACGATGCTGCGGTTGTGGACGCCGTCCGGGCCCGGGCCCGCGTAGCGGTTGTTCATCCGCGCCGCGAACGCCTCCGCCAACAGCCGGGGCGCGTCCGAACCCGCGCCGCGGCCCAGGGGGCCGTTGAGCGAACCCGTCCCCTGCCCCATGAACGAGTGGAAGGTCGGAATCAGCGCCAGGATGGCCGCGTGGGTCATCCGCTCGCAGTCCCCGTGCGCCACGCTGCCCGCGCGCGTCGCCCGGAAGGCCGCGTAGTGCGTCATCACCCGCGCCTGCATCATCAGGAACAGCTGCAACGCGCCCAGGATGAGGAACGTCACCAGTGGCAGCGACAGCGCGGCCTCCACCAGGGCCTGGCCGGATTCGCCTGCTTCACGGGGGGATCGTGCGCTCATACGGAGGCTCATCCTGCGGGATGGGGGAATCTCGCAGTATCCGTCAAGTGACCGCCGACACACTGCGTCGGGGTCTGAAAGGGGGGCCGGGATTGTCTCAGAGGACGGGCCCCGTGAAAACTTCCCGGGATTCAACACCCTGAGTGAAACCGTGTAACGACGCTGTTTCAGCGCGGTTTCAGCCCCTTGGCGTCGAGCTGATACTTCTTCACCAGCCGCTCGATGGACTTGCGGTGCAGCCCGCTCTCCCGGGCGGCGCGGGACAGGTTGCCCTCGCAGCGGGTGAGGACGCTGGTGACGTACTCGCGCTCGAAGTTCTCCAGCAGCTGCTCCTTGGCGTCCTTGAAGGCCAGGTGCTCGTTGAAGGGCAGCGGCCCCTCGCGGGCCTGGCCCCGGACGCGCGGGGGCAGGTGGGACGGGAGGATCTCCTCGCCCTCGTCGGAGAAGGTCAGCACGTGGGAGAGCACGTTCATCAGCTCGCGCACGTTGCCGGGCCAGGCGTAGGCCATGAGCAGCCCCAGCGCCTCCGCGGAGAAGCGCTTGCGGCCGTGCGTCTCCACCACCTCCGGCTCCGCCAGCGCCCGCTTGAGGATGAGCGGGATGTCGTCCCGGCGCTGACGCAAGGGCGGCAGCTGGATGTGGATGACGGACAAGCGGAAGTAGAGGTCCTCGCGGAAGTTGCCCGCGGCGATCTCCTTCACCAGGTCGCGGTGGGTGGCGGCGATGACCCGGCAGTCCACTTCAATGACGTCGTTGCCGCCCACCCGGCGCACCTCGCGGTTCTCCAGCACGCGCAGGAGCTTGGGCTGCAGGTCCAGGCGCAGCTCGCCCAATTCGTCCAGGAAGATGGTGCCCCCTTGCGCGCGCTCGAAGGCGCCGGGGCGGCTGGACGTGGCGCCGGTGAAGGCGCCCTTCTCGTGGCCGAAGAGCTCGCTCTCGATGAGGTTGGGCGGGATGGCGCCGCAGTCCAGCACCACCATGGGGCCCTTCTTGCGGCCGGACAGCTCATGGATGGCGCAGGAGACCAGCTCCTTCCCCGTGCCCGTCTCCCCCTGGATGATGACGGACACGTCCATGGGCGCGATGCGCTTGATGAGCCCGAACACCTGCCGCATCTTCACGCTCTGGCCCACCATGCCGCACAGCTCGCCCTCGCGGTCGGGCTCCACCGCCACCTCTTCGTCCAGGGGGGCGAAGGTGATGACGGAGGAGCCGGCGCGGATCTGCGAGCCCGGGGACAGGTAGGCCCTCTCGATGCGGCGGCCGTCCAGGAAGGTGCCGTTGGTGGAGTTCAGATCCACCAGGAGGTGGCCGCGCTCGGTGTATTGCACCTCGAAGTGGTGGCGGCTGGCGGTGCGGTCCTCCACCAGCACCAGGTCGTTGCCCGGGTGGGCCCCGCAGCGCAGCCGCTCCTTGTCGCTGACCATGGAGCGCCCGGTGTCCGGCCCCGACGTCACCAGCAGCCGGCACTTGTGCAGCTTCACGCTGGCGCGCGGCTCCACCACCAGTGTCTCCCCGAGCAGGGGGGACTGGGAGGACAGCTCGAGGCCGACGTCTCCGGGGTTGGTGTGGATGTCGTCGGGATGCGGGTTGGGTGCGGTCATCAGTGAACGCGAGGATAGCAAAGGGTGCCCACGTGCCGTGCCTCCACGCCCGTGCGTGCTAGTGTCCCGCGCCCCGCATGCCCCCCCGAAAAGCCAAGCCGAAGAAGGCGCCCGTCCCGCCTGGCGCACAGGCACCCGAGCGCGGTGACGCACCGCGACCCAAGCGGCCCCGCGCGAAGAAGACCGTGGCCATCCTGTCCCGCAAGCGCTCGCTGTACTCGACGCGCCGGCTGGTGGAGGCCATCAAGGCCCGGGGGCACCGGGCGCTCGTGTTCGACACGCTGCGCTGCTGCCTGCTGCTGGCCCGCGGCCAGCCGCGCATGACCTACCGCGGCGCGGAGGTGAAGGGCGTGGACGTGGTGATTCCGCGCATCGGCGCGTCCATCACCGCGTACGGCCTGGCGGTGGTGAACCACTTCGAGATGATGGACGTACCGGTGCTCAACCCGCCCACGGCCATCGCGCGCAGCCGCGACAAGCTGCGCGCGCTCCAGTTCCTCGCCCGCGCGGGGCTGGACATGCCCCGCACGGTGATGGCGCATGACCGCGGCAACGTGCGCAAGCTGGTGCAGGAGGTGGGCGGACTGCCCGTCATCATCAAGCTGATCAAGGGCACCCAGGGCGTGGGCGTGATGATCGCCCACACGCTGCCGGAGGTGCAGACCATCCTCGACACCTTCTGGGACCTGGGCCAGGAGATCGTCCTCCAGGAGTTCGTCGCGGAGAGCGAGGGCCGCGACGTGCGCGCGCTGGTGGTGGGCGACACCGTGGTGGGCGCCATGCGCCGCAAGGCGAAGAAGGGCGAGTTCCGCTCCAACATCCACCGCGGCGGCGAGGGCCGCGCCATCACCCTGCCCCCGGACTACATGGAGGCCGCGGTGAAGGCGGCGCGCATCATCGGGCTGGAGGTCGCGGGCGTGGACATGCTGGAGGGCCGCGAGGGCCCGCGCCTGATGGAGATCAACTCCAGCCCCGGCTTCGAGGGCCTGGAGGGCGCCACCGGAAGGGACATCGCGGGGCACATCGTGGAGCACGCGTTGGTGTACGCGGGGACCCGGGCCAGCGCGTTGAGCACGCGGGCGGGCCGCGCTTCCTGAACAAGATGGGGTGTTGAAAGCAGGCGCGCGAGCAGCGCCGGCGTGCCTGCCCGCCTGCTCCGTGGCGTGCGTGCGGGACTTCACGGTGCGCACGGTGCCTTGGATGCTCCTCAGGAATACGGGAATGCCTTCGGGCGTGGTTTGTCCGTGGGTGTTGGCAGCGGCGGGGATGCGCCTCTAATCTGGCGACCCCCGATGAAAACGCTGCACAAGCCGCTGCAGATCACCGTCTACCAGGATGTGCTGTGCTCCTGGTGCTACCTCGCCGACCAACGGTTGGAGGTGCTTCGCCAGGAGTTTGGCGACGCCGTCCGCTGGAGCGTGCGTCCCTACCCCTTGCGTCTGCACGACGTCCTGCCCACGGAGCGCGAAGTGCGCGGGCTGGTGGAAGAGGTGAAGCGCGCGCAGCGCGAACCCGACCCCACGGCCTCGCTGCTCTCCACGGACCTGTGGCTGGGCGGTGATCCACCGCGCTCCAGCGTGCCGGCGCTGGCGGCGCTGGAGGCGGCGCGGTTGCAGGGGCCGCAGGCGCGGGCCTTCCTCGCGCGCGCCATGCAGCGCGCCGCGCTGGAGCAGGGCGTCAACGTGTCGCGCTCGGATGTGGTGTTCGAGCTGGCGTCGCGCGTGGGCCTGTCCATGAACCAGTTCTCCGCGGCCTTCCGTTCGGAGGAGACGCGCCGGCTCATCTACGACGAGCACCGGCTGGCCGGCAGCCGCGGCGTGCGCGGCGTGCCCACGCTGGTGATTGGCGGCCGGTGGATGCTGTGCGGCCTGCGCGAATCGTCCGAGTACCGCGAGCACATCCTCGCGTGCCTGGGCAAGGTCGTCGCGCCCCGCTCGGGCTCCTCCGAGCGGCTGGTGCACTGAAGCCCCCCGCGCGCCTTCGCTCCGTTTCGCGAAGGCGCGCCTCCTGTGCTTCCCGCGGCCTTCAGCCCGGGAAGGAGTCCGAGGCGTCGTCGCCCGGGGAGCGCAGGGCCAGGAACATCCCCGCGATGAGCAGCTGGGCCAGCGCCATGCCGGGGATGAAGCCCACGCAGCACGCGAAGACTCCCGCCACCATGACGGCTCCTCCCGCGAACCCCACGCCCAGGATGCCCAGGCGCTGCCCGCGCGCGGCCTCCCAGCTGCGGCGCAGCACCTCCCAGGGCGAGGGCGGCGTGTCGTCGTACGCGAGCGTCGGCTGGACGAGGTACAGCGGCAGCACCAGGTACGTGATGGGCCCCACCAGCGCCAGGAACCCCACCCCCATCACGCCGAGGATGGGCACCAGCGCGTTCCAGACCTCGTCGGATGAGGAGTTCAGGCCCACGCCGCTCAGCAGGCCCGTGCCCACGAGCGCGAGGATGCCCAGGAAGGACAGCAGGGCCAGCGGCACCAGCACGATGACGAAGACGAGGAGCATCGTCAGCGCGTAGGGCACCGCCTTGTGCATCTGGCTGAAGAGGCGCGCCACGTCCGCGCGGCCTCCGTGCAGCACGTCGAAGCACACGCGCAGGAGGCCCAGCTGCACCAGGCCCTGCACCAGTTGCTGCGCCACGAGCCCCACCACGCCCAGCACCACGGCGATGACGGCGTTGTCCACCGCCGCGCCGATGCCCGTGGCCACGTTGATCAACAGCTGCGCGCCGAAGCTCACGCCGAGGTAGACCAACACCGCGAGCGACAGCATGCCCCACTCGCGCTGGAACACCGCCCAGCACACGTCCCAAAGCTTGTTGAAGGTCCACGTCTCCCGGTTCAGCGGGAACGTGGCGCCGGAGCGCTCCCGGCACGTGGGGCAGCGCGGCGACGCGCCGCCCTGGCTGCACGTGTCGCACGTGAAGTTGCCACAGCGGGCGCAGGTGCCCGTGGCCTCCTGCCCCGGGTGCAGCGCGCAGGACGCCCCCATCGCGCGTCCGAAATCCACATCCGACATCCGCATGCCTCCGAAGGCGCGGCGCCCCAGGGGCCGCGACCCGGGTGTCATATCAGGCGGGCCCCTCGCCTTCCCGGCGGGCGGGCGTTCCAGGTGAATTTCCGGGGAGGCGGGCCGTCATGGGGGCAGAGGTTGCGAAGCGGGACGCTTTGAGGGTCCACTTCCGCGACAGGAGACTTCTTCATGAACCGCTTGCTCGCCCTGGTCGTCCCCGTGGCCCTGCTGATGGGGACGGGCTGTGTCGTCGAGGCCCACTCGCATCGCCCCGTCCGCCGCGTGGCCTACGTCGCCCCCGCGCCCGTGGTGGAGTACCGGTTCGCCGGCGCGCACCCCGTCCCCGACGACTACGGCGGCGGCTGGTGCCCCGAGGACTACGCCCACGTCCACGACTACCAGCCGCCCCAGGCGTCCTACGTCTACACGGACAACGTCTACTACTACCGGGGCCCGACGGTGGTCTGGTACTGGGACTACCACCCCACCCCCAGCGGCGCGTACTGCAACTTCCACGGTCGCCACCAGCACGACTTCTACCCGCAGGGCTCGTGGGGCGCGGGCTACTCCTACGACCGCGGCAGCCGGGGCTACCGCTGGAGCAACAGCCACTCGGCCTCCGCGGTCCCTGGCGGCCGCAACAACGTCGCCCCCTCGCGGCCCGCGCCCGCTCCGGCCCCCGTCAACCAGGGCCGCAACCCGCCCCCCGGCGGCACGGGCACCGGCGCCCGGCCTCCCAGCGGCTCCGGCTGGGGCCGCGGCAACAACGTCGCGCCCTCCACCAACTCGCGGGACAATGACCGGGACAACAGCCGCAATAGCGGCGGCTGGGACACCCCGGCCAGCAAGAGCCGCGACGACGACAAGGACAAGGACAACAACCGCGGCAACAGCGGCAACAGCAACAGCGGCCGGAGCAGCGGCGGCTGGAGCAGCCCTCCCGGTGGCAACAGCAGCGGCGGCAGCAGCAGTGGCCGGAGCAACAGCGGCAGCAGTGGCCGGAGCGGCGGCAGCAGCAGCGGCAGCAGCGGCGGCGGTTGGAACACCGGCAAGAGCTCCGGCTCCTCCGGCAGGAGCGGGTCGGGCTGGTAGCCGCTCCGCTTCCTCCTCCCTGGCGTGACCCGCGGCACCGGGCGACCGCCTTCCGTTTCCAGCGGAAGGCAGGCTCCCGGTGCCGACGTGTTTTCAACACCCGGAGGGCCCGGTGTCCGGTGCGTCCGGCCCGCGAGCGCGGCGGTGCGTCGTGAAGGGGACGAACGACACCGGGGGACGGATTGCGTGCCCCTGCCGCCGTGAAGATGTTGCCGCTCGATGAAACACTTCATTCGGGCGGCGGGTGGTGCCGTGCTCGGGCTGTTGGCGATGGCCTGTGGCGACGGCGGCTTCACACCGGACCCCGGCGTGCGGACCGAGGACGCCGAGGCGGTGGATCTGGAAAACCTTCGCATCCTCGTGACCGGCGAGGCACGCGTGTTCCCGGAGGCCGAGGGCGCGGCCGCGGCGCCGGCCTCTCTCACGGGGATGGCGCTCACCGTGGAGGAGCCGCTGCGCGTGGCCGTCAACGACGCGGCCGCCACCTTCGCCACCGGCGAGGTGTCCGAGGACGGCGCCTTCCGCATCACCGACGTGCCCGTGCGCGACGTGCACCAGGGGCTCGCGGTGGGCCTGGCGCACGACGGCCTCGTGCGCAGCACCACGCTCGTCTACGACACCGCCTTCACCGGCACCCGTCCGCGCACGGACATCATCGACGCGAACGCGTGGGCCCTCCCCATCGCGTTCGTGGATCAGCTGGGCGCCGCCGTGGGTGCGCCGCGCCTCCAGGGCCACACCGGGGACCCGGCGGCCACCCTGGCCTCGGCGGGCTTCGTGCTGGGGCGCGTGGTGGACCTGAACGGCCAGCCCGTGAGCGGCGCGCGCGTGGCGTTGAGCCGCGCCGAGCTGGCGGACCGCGTCTACTACCCGTCCGGTGACCTGACGTCCGTGGACACCACGGGTACCGCGGCCCACGGGCTCTTCCTCTTCGTGCACTCTGGCGCCGGGGTGGCCTCCTTCCAGCTGTCCGTGGACGGCACCGACACGTACGTGCCGCGCAACGTCGATGTGGGACCGGGGCTGGGCGTCGTCCTCACCGTGTATCCAGGCCGCTACGCACCGTGACCCAACCCTGGACAGGTCTGACATCCCCGCCTAGGACGGACATCCCCCCAACCCCGGCGTCCCATTGCCGGGGGGCCCCCTGACACGAGATGTTGTGGCAGGATGCAGGGCTGGCGTTCCGGGGGGACGCGGATGATGAGCGGCCAATCCATGCCACGAAGCACGGCGTTGGTCCGTGCCCTTGCGCGCAGCTCCGCGGTGGCCGCCGGCCTGGTGGGCCTCCTGGTGCTGGTGGGCTGGGCGTTGGATGTCATGGTCCTCAAGTCCATGGGCGCCGCGATCCCCGCCATGCGTCCCAGCGCCGCGTTGGGGTTGATGCTGGGTGGGGCCGCGCTGGGCCTGCGGCTGCCGGCCGCTCCCCGTCGCTTCCAGCACCGGCTGGGCACCGCGCTCGCATTGGCCACGGCCCTGCTGGGCGCGGCGAGCCTCGTGGATGGCGTCATCACCGGGGGCAACGGGGGCTTGGACGCGCTGTTCCTGCGCGTCTTTGGCGCGGACGGTGGCGCGTCGCCCGGCGTCCCGCCGTCGCCCCTGACGGCGCTGTGCCTGATGCTCCTGGGCCCGGCGCTGGCGCTGGTGGACCGGGGCCACCCGCAGCGGCTGTCGTGGTCGGACGCGCTGGTGGTGCTCGCGCTGATGGCGGCGCTGACGGGGCTCAACGGCTTCCTGCTGGGCCCGCTGGTGACGCCCGTCGCCGCTCCGTTCTTGCAGGAGCGCAGCATGGGGCTGCACACCACCTGCGTGCTGATGCTGCTGGCCATGGGCACGCTGTGCGCCCGGCCGGAGCTGGGGCTGATGGCGCGGCTCACCCGGGACACGCTGGGCGGCTTCGTGGCGCGGCGGCTGGTGCCGGTGACGCTGCTGGGGCCGCCGGTGCTGGGGCTGACGCTGGTGTTGATCCACCTGATTGGTGGGCTCAGCCACGACGCGAAGCTGCCCCTCTTCGCCACGGTGGTGGCCGCTGGCGGCGTCACGCTGGTGCTGCTGGCGGCGCGGGCGCTGGACGTCCTGGACACCGAACGCATGCGGGCCACGTCCGCGCTGGAGGCCTCCGAGGAGCGCTTCCGCACCTTCCTGGACACCGCGCCGGACCCCATGGTGGTGGTGGACGCCAGCGGCCGCGTGCGCTTCGCCAACGCGGAGGCGGAGCGCGTCTTCGGCTACCGCCGGGAGGCCCTGCTGGCGCGCGAGGTGGAGCTGCTCGTGCCGGAGGGGCTCCACGGCCCGGCCTCCGCCGGAGAGGGCCCGGAGCGCGCCAGGGGCGGGCGGCTGGTGTCCGGGCAGAGGCAGGACGGCACCAGCGTGCCGCTGGAGGTGCGGCTGAGCCCGCTGGAGGGCGAGGACGACGCCACGCGCATCGCCATCCTGCGTGACGTCACCGAGCGCCGGGACCTGGAGAAGCTGCGCGAGGAGTACGTGGGGCTCATCTCCCACGACCTGCGCAACCCGCTGAACACCATCAACCTGCGCGCCCACCTGCTCCAGCGCGCGCTGCATGAGCGGAAGCTGGAGCGCGAGGGCATCATGGCCCAGGCCATCATCCACAACGTGGAGTGGATGAGCACGATGATCGAGGAGCTGCTGGAGGGCTCGCGGCTGGAGTCCGGCCGGGTGAACCTGCGCCGCGAGGCGCGCGACCTGGGCCGCTTCCTGGAGGAGGTGTTGGAGCGCGACGTGCCGCCCGACGCGCGCGAGCGCTTCCGGTTGCACCTGGCGGATCCGCTGCCTCCGGTGCCCATGGACGCCGCGCGGCTGGAGCGCGTGGTGACCAACCTGCTGACCAACGCGCTCAAGTACAGCCCCACGGGGACGCCGGTGGACGTGCGGCTCTCCGCCGTGCACGACCAGGCCGTGGTGTCGGTGACCAACCAGGGCGCGGGCCTGTCCCCCCGGGACGCGGCGCGCCTGTTCGACAAGTACTACCGCACGGAGGACGGCCGCTCGGCGGACGGCAAGGGGCTGGGGCTGGGGCTCTACATCAGCCGGCTCATCGTGGAGGCCCACGGCGGCCACATCTGGGTGGAGAGCGAGCCAGACCGGGGCGTCACATTCTTCTTCAGCGTGCCCCTGGAAGCCCCCTCCGCCCCCACGGCGCCTGAACCGCTGCGCCAGCGGGCGGGCTAGCGCGGCACGAACCAGCGCGGCAGCCAGTCCGCGCCCTTCGCCGTGGTGAGCCGCGTCTGGCCGGTGCCGTCCGGGCGCATGAGGTACAGGTCGGTGTCGCCGTCGCGCTCGGAGACGAACACCAGCGCCTTGCCGTCCGGACTCCACGCAGGCATGTCGTCGCGGTGCTGTCCGTCCGTCAGCACCACCGGCGCGCCTCCCGCCACGTCCGCCACCCAGATGCGGCTCTTGCCATCCTGGAGCCGGGCCACGTACGCCACGCGCTTGCCGTCCGGGCTGAAGACCGCCTCGCGCTCGTCGCCCGCGAAGCCCGCTCCGGACAGGGCGCGCAGGTCCGAGCCGTCCGCGCGCACCAGGTACATGCGCTCCTTGCGCTCGCGGTTGCTCACGAACAGCAGCCACTGTCCGTCCGGGCTCCACTGCGGCGCCCGGTCCTCCATGTAGAACGTGGTGATGCGGCGGGGCTCACCCGTGCCGTCCGCGCGGAAGACGTAGACCTCCGGGTCCCCGTCCCCGCTGCACACGCACGCCACCTCCGCGCCGTCCGGGGATACCGCCGGCTCGAAGCAGCCCGCCCTCACTTGCGTCAGCCGCGTGTCCACCGCGTTCGCCTGGGGCAGCACGCGCACCACGTCGCTGAAGCCCTGCGCGTCGGACTCCGCGGCGAGCCACGTGCCGTCCGGCGCCCAGCTCGCGTTGCGCGCCCGGGGCCGGGGCGGATGCAGCGCCACCTGGCGGCCTCCCTCGAGCGGCTGCAGGCGCAGCTGCTGGAAGAGGCGCCCGTTCGCCTCGCCCGACGCAATCACCAGCAGCGTGCGGCCGTCCGGCGACGGCGGGCCGGGGTACTCGTCCTCCGGCGCGGAGGTGACCTGCGTCTCTTCTCCAGCGGGCGTCACCCGCCAGACGTCCTTCTGTCCCGCCCTTTCGGAGAGGAAGACGATGGTGCCCGGCAGGGCCCGCCGCTCCGCCTCCGACAACGCGCCGGGCGCCGGGACCGCGGCAGCGCCGCCGCAGCGGCCCTGACAGCCCATGGCGCCCAGCATGGCGAGCACGGCACACCACCGCCGTGCCCGCGAGGGCCCGGAACGCTTCCGCTGTTCAAGGCCCTCGTGCCTCACGTCAGCGCACCCGGACGGCGTCGGCCATGACCACGTAGCCCGGGGTCGTCCAGCGGCTCAGCTGCACCTTGTTCCAGCCGGCGCTGAAGCTGTACGTGCCCAGCTGCACCCACTTGCCGCCGTTGGTCTGCTGGTTGACGGACACGCGGCCCACCTCGGAGCCCGCCGCGTTGTAGGCGATGAACGGCGCCGTGGTGGAGCGGTTCGTGCCCGCCACCCACCAGGCGTCGATGGTGCGCGTCTGCGCGGTGGGCAGGTAGAACTCGAACGTGGCCGGCGCGGAGATGGCCTCCGTGGCCGCGTAGTAGTAGCCGCTGCCGTAGTAGCCGGCGCTGTAGCCGTCCGTCCACGCGCCCGTCAGCGAGAAGCGCGCCTTGGAGGCGTCGTTGTTCGCGCTGTTGCTGTCGATGATGATGTCACCGGACGGCGTGGTCGTGCCGCAGTAGCTGTTCACCTTGCTCAGGTACGTGGACCACGGCCAGTTGGGGCCCGGGTCCGTGCGCGTCGCGGGCTGCAGCTTGCCGTGCGCCACGATGTGGTAGCTGTCCTTGATGATGGCGTTGTCGCGCGCGATGTCGCAGGACAGCTTCGCGGACGCGTCAATCTGCCCGGCCGGGAAGGACGACTGGCTGGCGTAGCCGCCGTGCTCGATGCCGATGGTGAAGTGGTTGGACTGCACGCCGTTGAGCCAGCACTCCTTGCTGCTGTTGAGCGAGCAGTCGTACGTCGCGCCGATGTGGTAGGCCCGGTGCGCCTCGCGCACCAGCTGGGAGATTTCGGAGCCGCTCTCGTTCACCACGTAGTGCGCGCTCACGCCCGCGGCGCTGTTGGTGAGCCAGCTCCAGCACGAGCTGTAGGAGCCCTCACAGGTGTGGATGATGATCATCGACGGCTTGTGCGTGCGGGTCGTGCTGTAGTTGCCCGACGGCGCCTGCCGCCAGATGGACGACGCGTAGTCCGGGCCCGCCGCCATGGCGCGCACCTGGGGACGCTCGAACTTCGCCTCCACCTTCACGGGCTCCAGCGACACGACCACCGAGCCGTCCTGGTTGAGCGCCACCGCGCCCTCGTTCATCACCGCGTACACGGAGCGGTGCACGTGCTCCGCCTGCGCCTCCGGTTGGGTGATGCCGCTCAGAGCGGCCACCGCCGGCGCCCACGCGGCCAGGTCCCCGCGCTCCACGTTCGCGTCCGTGGCCAGCTGGGACAGCCGCGCCGCGCCCGCGCGCAGGTTGGACAGCGCGTCCGTGCGCGCCGCCTCCGCCGTCACGCCCGCCAGCGCCGCGCCCTGCTCCAGGTCCTCACCGCGCAGCGCCATCAGGCCGAACGCCGGCTGCTGGCCCGGGAACTCCGCCTCGCCCCGCACCATCTGCCAGCGCGTCTCCGCGTAGGAGACCGCCTTGAGCAGCTCCGCCGGGACGTTGAACTCCTGGGCGGCCTGCGCGAACAGCGGGTCCAGCTCACGCGGCAGCGTGCTGCCCGCCGTGTCCGGGGAGGGCTGCGACGGCGTCTCGGCCGGAGGGGCTTCGGTGGGCTGCGCCTGGGGACCGCACGCGGAAAGCACCAGGGCGACGGCCGCCGCCGCGAAGGGATTGCGGAAGGTTGACATGAGGGGACTCCAAAGTCGGGGGAGGAACTCCACGCCTCCTCAGCACCGTGCGTGCCAGCCGCCTTCATCCCTTCACCTTCGTCCAGTTTTCTTCCGCGACCGGTGCATGCATGCTCCACCCGCACCCGGCGCGCGGCATTCCTCGTGATTTTAAACACCTGAAATCACGGAATTACCTACATCCCTGGACCCGTTGTTTCACGCGGAGTCCGCCATGGAGCATGGGCGCCGCACTGCCGTGTTTCAGGACATCCATGACGTAACGTTTTGTTACACCATTTCTTGTATCAATCACTATTTGAACCCTTGGCGGACGGTGGCGGAAGGCCGTCCGGGCGCGCGCCGCGCTGGAAGGGCCGACATGGGGCCAGGGCATCCGCTATGACGCCAGCATCATGCGGCTCTTCGGTATTGGCGACACGCACCTGCCCTCCACCCGGCAGAAGGACATGCACCGCTTTGGCTGGACGGACCACCCGCTGCCCCTGCAGCGCGCGTGGGACGAACGGGTGCGGCCGGAGGACGCGGTCATCGTCGCGGGCGACATCTCCTGGGCCACCCGCGCCCACGAGGTGATGGAGGACCTGGCGTGGCTGGACGCGCGGCCGGGGCGCAAGGTGCTGGTGCGCGGCAACCACGACTACTGGTGGGGCGACTCCGCGTCCAAGCTGCGCAAATTGCTGGAGCCGTTCCGCACGCTGGAGGGCTTCCTCCACAACAACGCGGTGGTGCTGGGGCCCTGGGTCATCGCCGGCACGCGGCTGTGGACCGCGCCGGAAGCGCCGCCCATGCCCGGCGGGGAGATGGGCGACGAGCAGGGGGACTCCGGCTACGTGGAGCGTGAGACGCGGCGGCTCAACACGTCGCTGGAGGACGCGCTCAAGAAGGAGGCGGCCTCCCCCACGCCGCTCACCCGCATCGTCGCGGTGCACTTCCCGCCCGTGTACGCGAACGAGCGGGCCACCGCCTTCAGCGCCCCCATCGAAGCGTTCGCCCCCAAGGTCTGCGTGTACGGCCACCTGCACTCGAGCGGCATCCCCGCGGGCTTCACCGGCGAACGGGCGGGCGTGCGCTACGTGCTCGCGTCCTGCGACGCGGCCGGCTTCGCGCCGGTGCTGCTGGACGAGCGCTGACGCCCTCCCCGGCCGGGAGCGAAAAGACCCTCTGGACCTGCCGCGTTGGCCCGGGCACCGGACATGGGAGGTCGGGCCGGGTGCGACGCCCGGTGAAGCGCTTTGTCGACAGGTGAAACAGGGCCGTTAAGCTGGCCCCGGGTTCGCCCGTGAACCAAGGAGTGGAAGTCATGCCGTCGGACAAGGCCGAACTCGCCTCCCGGATCGCCATCCTCCAGCCGGGGGACTCCATCCGTGGACTCATCTTCAAGTCCGTCTTCGGCCTGGTGCAGCAGCACGCGGGCGCCATCGGGATGGAGAAGCTGCGCGTGGGGGAGCTGAACCACGACTACGCGGAGCTGCGCTCGTACCCGGCGCGGGAGTTCCTCACGCTGCTGTACAGCGCGGCGGACGTGCTGGAGGGCGCGCTCGGCGCCCAGGACGCGGTGTTCCACGCGTGCGGCGAGGTGAGCATCACCCGCTACTCCACCGGGCCGGGGATGCTGGTGTTCGGCATCATCTCCCGGGGTGACCCCCAGAAGCTCTTCGCGGGCGCGCAGATGGCGTACAGCGCGGCGGTGTCCTACGGCAACCGCGAGTACCTCACGACGGGCCCCAAGTCCGGCACCCTGCGCATGCGCCGGGACATGATGCCGCCCGCGTACCACGTGGGCATCCTCACCGGCTCGCTCAAGGTGCTGGGACTGACGGGCAAGGCCACCGCGAAGCCGCAGGGCATCGACCGCGTGGACTACGACATCGAGTGGGCCTGAAGTTTCAATCCACGCGGGTGTAGGTCACGTCCAGCTGCGCCACCACGCGCTCGCCCACGGACGCCCAGCAGGCGAAGGTGTGGTCCGCGCCGCGCACGCGGGTGCGGTGCGCGCCGAACACCACCGTCTGGCCCGCGTAGGCCAGGCTGTCCGCGGACAGCTTCACGTCCTTGGCCACGAAGCGGGCGCCAGGGGCGCGCTCCAGCGCGCGGCCCAGCGTGGTCGCCATGCGCGTCATGCCGCCCGCGACGACGGCCACCGGCATCACCGGGTGCATGGCGAAGTGGCCCTTGCACAGCTCCGGGGTGACGACGAGCGACGAGCGCATGATGTCGCCCTCCATGCGGAAGTCCTGGAGGTCCAGCGGCTTGCTGTACGGGTTCTGCCGCAGCTTCGCCCACTCCTCCGGGGTGCGCTGCACGGTGTCCGCGGGGCGCGGCTCGCGGCGCATCTCCTGGCGCGCCTCGCCGAACAGGCGGGTGAAGGCGGCGGCGGACAGCACGTTGTAGTCCACCTCCAGCTTGAACAGCGGCGTGCCGTCCGACGAGGACAGGAGCGTGCGCGCCGTGCAGGTGCGCTTGCCGGTGTACTCCGCCTGCGCCAGCGCCCAGAGCATGTCCGTGGCGCGCTCCTGCGCGGTGGGCACCAGCCACTGACCGCGCGCCGCGCTGGCCAGGTAGAAGTGCTGCCCGTCCTTGGGCGCCACCAGCGCCGAAGCGCACGAGCCCAGGATGGCCAGGTGCCGGCCCGCCTCGCCCAGGCCCAGCGGCATCGCCTCCGCGTCCGGCGCCATCTGCACCGGCACGCGCGCCACCACCTCGCCCGGCAGCACCGTCACGTCCTTCAGCGCGAAGTACGGGTCCCGCACGCAGATGCGCGGGTACAGCTCCTGCGCGCTCAGCACCGTGTACGGCGCCGCCTCCGACAGGGGCATCCGGGGCTCGGCCATCCACGACATGACGGACTTCACCGCGGAGACAGCCGGGGACGACACGGGGGCGGGGGCGATGGCCTGGAGCATGGAAGGGCTGACCTCGTTTCAGACGCCGGGTGCCGGGGGACACCTGGCCGCAGGGTAACCAAGTTCTATTGCGCTGGGACAGTAGTTTTCTCTGCCCCGCGAAAAGATTCTCGATTCATCGACGAAAGTGTTGCTGCCCTGCCGTATTTTTCTATCTGAACAGGAAAAATCAGGTGGGGGCGCTGCAATTTGAAGCAGGCAAGCCCCTGCGTAAAGGGCCGTCTAGCAACCTCTGGCTGACACCCATGGGTCAGAACGACCCCTCCCTCGGGAACCCTGTCCGTGTGTTTTCAGGGGGTTACGTGACGGAATAAACCTCAAGCCCCGTAAAACACGTGCAGCACCGCCCGAGTAGCTTTTCTACTCCCGGGGTGAAGTCCCCGTGCGGCACGGTCCGGATTACAGCTCCACCTGACTTCCCAGCTCCACCACGCGGTTGGGCGGAATCCGGAAGTAGGCGGTGGCGCTGCGGGCGTTGCGGCTCATCCAGGTGAAGAGGGCTTCACGCCAGACGGCCATCCCGGGCTTCTTGGTGGGGATGAGGGT
Source organism: Corallococcus sp. CA049B (assembly GCF_003611685.1). Lineage (NCBI taxonomy): Bacteria > Pseudomonadati > Myxococcota > Myxococcia > Myxococcales > Myxococcaceae > Corallococcus > Corallococcus sp. CA049B. The sequence continues at coordinate 27,848 of NZ_RAWC01000029.1, forward strand.
TTCCCGGCCCAGGAAGAAGCTGGTGCCCATCAGCTGGAACTGGAGGCCCTTCTCCCGGCAGCGCTTGAGGATGTCCGGGATGCTGGGGTTCTCCATGAAGCCGTAGCGGGCCACGACGCGCACGAAGCCCTGCTCCAGGGGCTCCACCTCCACGCGCTCCTGGGCCACCACGTGGGGAATCTCCTCCGGGATGATGGTGAGGAGCACCACCTGCTCATGGAGGATCTTGTTGTGCTTCAGGTTGTGCAGGAGCGCGGGCGGGGTGCCCTCCGGGTTGCCCGTCATGAAGATGGCGGTGCCGGGCACGCGCAGGGGCGGGTGGTCCCCGAAGCTGCCCAACAGGTCCTTGAGGCCCAGGCTGGCCGCGCGCAGCTTGCCGGCGAGGATGTCCCGGCCGCGCTTCCAGGTGGTCATCAGCGTGAAGATGCAGACGGCGAGCAGCAGCGGGAACCAGCCGCCGTCGGGGATCTTCGCCACGTTGGCGCCGAAGAAGGCCAGGTCCACCAGCATGAAGAGGCTGACGACGGGCAGGGCCACGGCGCGGCGGACGCCCCAGCGCTCGCGGGCCACCACGTAGGCCAGCAGGGTGGTGATGCCCATGGTCGTCGTCACCGCGATGCCGTACGCGGCCGCCAGCCGGCTGGAGGAGCCGAAGCCCAGCACCAGCGCGATGACGCCCACCAGCAGCGCGCCGTTGATGCCGGGCAGGTAGATCTGCCCCATCTCCTCCGCGGACGTGTGCACCACCTCCATGCGCGGGCAGTAGCCCAGCTGCATGGCCTGCCGGGTGGTGGAGAAGGAGCCGGAGATGAGGGCCTGGGACGCGATGACCGCCGCGGCGGTGGACAGGGCGACCAGCGGATACAGGGCCCATTCCGGGGCCAGGAGGAAGAAGGGGTTTCGGGCGGCCTCCGCGTGGCGCAGCAGGAGCGCGCCCTGGCCCAGGTAGTTGAGCACCAGGGACGGCAGCACCAGCCCGAACCAGGCCCGCCGGATGGGCTTCGCGCCGAAGTGGCCCATGTCCGCGTAGAGCGCCTCGCCGCCGGTCACCACCAGGATGACGGCGCCCAGCACCAGGAAGCCGTGCCACCCGTTGTCCATGAAGAACTGCACGGCGTGCACGGGCGACAGCGACCAGAGCACCGCGGGGTTGTGCAACAGCTCCTTCACGCCCAGCACCGCCAGCACCAGGAACCACACGGTCATCAGGGGGCCGAACACCGAGCCGATGCCCGCCGTGCCCTTGCGCTGCACCATGAACAGCAGCAGCAGGATGACGAGCGAGATGGGAATCACGTACGGCTGGAAGACGGGGGTGGCCACGCTCAGGCCCTCCACCGCGCTCATCACGGAGATGGCCGGGGTGATGACGCCGTCTCCATAGATGAGCGCCGCGCCGAAGAGGCCCAGCGTGATGAGCACGGGCCGCGCGCGGTGGGACTGGCCCCGGGGCCGGTGCATGGCCAGCGCCATCAGCGCGAGGATGCCGCCCTCGCCCCGGTTGTCCGCGCGCATCACGAAGATGATGTACTTCACCGACACGACGATGATGAGCGACCACACGATGAGCGACAGCACGCCCAGGACGTTGGCCGGCGTGGGCGTGACGCCGTGCGCTCCGGTGAAGCACTCGCGCAGCGCGTAGAGCGGACTGGTTCCAATGTCTCCGTAGACGATGCCCAGCGCGCTCAGGGCGAGCATCGCGATGCGTTTGGGAGAATCCGGCCCCTCCGAAGGGGCGGCCGGTGATTCCGAGGGTGCGTTCACGGCCCCCGCTTTAGCCGAACCCCGGCCCGGAGCAACCGAAGCCGTGACGCTCCTTTGGTTTCCAACGGCTCCGGGTGCGTCCATGTGCGCGCCTGGCGCCCTGCCCTCGGGGGTGCCGGGCCCTGGGGCGAGGCGGGTGCTCGCCACCAACGCTTCCGGTGGGTGGGTGTCGAGCATCCGCAGAAGTCAGGGATGGCGGGACCTGGGACGCAGAGCGCCGCGAGCGGGGGCGTGCTCCCATGGCGGGCGCAACGGGGGGACGTGGCATGACGATGGTCGCAACCAGGCTGGGGGAGGCGCGGCAGTACGGGGCGCGGCTTCCGGAGATTGAAGAGCGGCTGGCGCTGCTGGCGGAGGCCTCGCGGGTGCTGGCGGACGCGTCGCTGGAGCCCCCGGCGGTGATGGAGCGGCTGTGCGGGTTGGTGGTGCCCCTGCTCGGCTCCGCGTGCGCGCTGCGGCTGTTGTCGGAGGACGGGCTGTGGCTGCGCACGGTGGCGTCGGCGGCGGCGGTGCCGGAGGCGCGCGTGCGGCTGCAGGCGCTGTTCTCCCAGCGGGTGCGCGCGGACGAGGGCGTGGCGGCGGAGGTGCTGGACACGGGCGTGGCGCAGGGAGTGGAGGCGGTGCTGGTGCTGCCGCTGCGGGCCCGGGGGCGTCCGCTGGGGACGCTGACGGTGTGGCGGGAGGCGCCGGAGCCGGCGTCGTTCGAGTCGGGAGAGCAGCTGCTGCTCCAGGAGCTGGCGGACCGGGCGGCGCTGGCGCTGGACGTGGCGCGGGCGTACGCCTCCGAGCGGCAGGCGCGGCAGGCGGCGGAGGTGGCGGCGGGGAGGCTCGCGCGGCTGCAGCACGTCACCGCGGAGCTGTCGGAGGCGCTCACCGCGGCGCGCGTGGCGGAGGTGGTGCTGGAGCAGGGCCTGGCGGTGGCGGACGCGAAGGCGGGGGCGCTGTGGGGCGTGGCGCCGGACGCGACGAGCGCCTCGCTGCTGCGCTGCGCGGGCTGCACGCCGGACGCGGCGGAGCGGCTGAAGCGGATGGCCCTGGAGGGGGACTCGCCGGTGGCGCGGGTGCTGCGCGAGTCGCGGCCGGTGTGGCTGACGGCGGAGGACGCGCTGTCGGGGTCGGAGCGGCCGGCGAACTCGTCCGCGTGTCTGCCGCTGGTGGCGGACGGGCGGGTGCTGGGGGCGCTGGTGTTCACCTTCGGCCTGCCGCACGGGTTCGACGACGACGAGCGGGCCTTCCTCCAACTGGTGGCGCACCACGCGGCGCAGGCGCTGGCGCGGGCGCGGCTGCTGGAGCGCGAGCAGCGGGCGCGGGCGGCGCTTCGCGAAGCGCACGGGACGCTGGAGGCCATCATCCAGGCGAGCCCCACGGCCATCATGCTGTTGGATCCGGACGGCACGGTGCGGCTGTGGAATCCGGCCGCGGAGCGGATGCTGGGGTGGACGGCGGAGGAGGTGCTGGGGAAGGTGCTGCCTGCCGTGCCGCCGGAGCACTGGGAGGCGTTCCGCCAGGGCCTGGAGCGCGCCACGCGGGGCACGGTGCTGGATGGCGCGCCGCTGGCGGCGCGGCGGCGCGACGGTGGCGCGGTGCAGGTGGCCATGTGGACGGGGCGCGTGCACCCGGCGAGCGGCCCACCGCAGTGCCTGAGCGTGATGGTGGACATCACCGAGCGCCAGCGCGGCGAGGCGGCGCAGCGCTTCCTCGCGGAGGCCGGCGGGGTGCTGGCGGGGAGCCTGGAGGAGGAGGAGACGCTGGAGCGCGTGGCGCACCTGGCGGTGCCGCAGTACGCGGAGGCCTGCGGCGTGTTCCTGGAGGACGAGTCCGGCGGCGTGCGCTGCGTGGCCACGGCGGGCGTCGAGGACGGAGAGGTGCCGCCCCCGGGGCTCCCGGTGGTGGAGCGGGTCATCCAGTCCGGGAGGCCGGAGTCGCGCTCGGGGCTGTCGCAGGGGGACCCGGCGTGCGCGCGGGCGGGCGGGACGTGCGCGTACCTGTGCGTGCCGCTGCGGGTGCGAGGCCACACGCTGGGGGCGCTGACGTTCGTCACGTCCAAGGGGGCGTATGACGCGCAGGACCTGGCGCTGGCGCAGGAGCTGGCCCGGAGGGCGGCGCTGGCGCTGGACAACGCGAGCCTCTACCGGGACGCGCGCCAGGCCATCCGCCTGCGCGAGGAGTTCCTGTCCATCGCGAGCCATGAGCTGAAGACGCCCATCAGCGCGCTGCAGCTCCAGGTGCAGAGCCTGCTGGCGGGGCTGAACCGGTCGGGAGCGGCCTTCGACCCGGAGCGGCTCAAGCGCGGGCTGGAGCGCGTGGACCGGCAGGTGAAGCGGCAGACGCTGCTGGTGAACGACCTGCTGGACGTGTCTCGGTTGAGCGCGGGGAAGCTGGAGCTGGTGCTGGAGCCCCTGGAGCTGGGGGCGCTGGTGCGCGAGGTGGCCGAGCGCTTCGAGCAGGAGTACGCGCGCTCGGGCACGCCGCTGGAGCTGTCGCTCGCGCCGGAGGTGGTGGGCCAGTGGGACCGGCTGCGGTTGGATCAGGTCTTCACCAACCTGTTCTCCAACGCGCTGAAGTACGGGCGGGGCAACCCGGTGCACGTGTCGCTGGAGGTGGAGGCTGACCGGGCCCGGCTGCGGGTGAAGGACGGCGGCATCGGCATCGCGAAGGAGCACCTGCCGCGCCTGTTCCACCGCTTCGAGCGCGCGGTGTCCGAGCGCAACTACGGCGGCTTCGGGCTGGGGCTATGGATTGCCCGTCAGATCGTGGAGGCGATGGGCGGCCACATCGAGGTGGAGAGCGTCCTGGGCGAGGGCTCCACGTTCATCGTGGAGCTGCCGCGGGGCTAGCGGTGGAAGGCGGGGAGCCCCTCCGCGATGAAGCCGCAGCCGCGCTGGGATTCGCGGCGGTGGAGGACGTGGCAGCGCTCGGGGGTGGGGCAGTCGGTGTCGCGGGTGCAGGGCTGGAAGCAGTAGCCGCTGGTCTCGTCGCAGGTGAGGCCCTTCGCGCAAGGGGCCTGGTCATCACAGCGGGTGCGGCACTCGAAGGCCTCGGTTTCGAGGGTGGGCTCGGCGAAGCCGCGCAGGCAGTCCTGGTTCGCGGCGCAGGGCGCGTCGTCCAGGCAGGCGGGGCCCACGAAGGGGCGGCAGATGGGCACCTCGCCTGGGTAGTCCGTCTCGCAGCGTTCGCCTTGCGGACAGGCGCGGTTCCGGCAGCTGGGGACGCAGGCGCCGCGGACGCGGTAGGGATTGGGGGCGCACTCGGCGCCGGCGGCGCAGGCGTCCGGGTCGTGCACGTCGCACGGGGGGCCGCAGAACTCGTGGACGCAGAGGAGCCCCGGCGCGCAGCGGCCTGCCAGCTCACGTGCGTACCCGGTGCACCGGTCCCCCGCGCGCAGCTCCCCCTTCGGCACGCAGCGGCGCAGGGCCTGGCCTGACGCCGAGGTGTCCACGGGGTGGCAGGTGTCGGACGGGGTGCAGTCCGACGCGTCGTCACAGAAGCGGTGCAGGGGCTGGCAGTCGCGGAAGCCGAAGTCCGGGTGATGCGCGCACACGGTGTCGGCGGGGCACGCGTCGTCCGAGTCGCAGCGGTCCTCGCAGGCGAGCGAGCCCTGGGTGTCCGCGTGGCAGTTGGATGGGACGTGGGTGAGCCGGATGCCGTTGCTCAGCACGACGACGTCGGGAGGTTCGCTCCCTTCGCCGTCCAGGTCGTCGCCGGATTCGAGGCGCAGGCGGACGGGCTCGTCCGACAGGTCCGCCTGCGCGGTGAGGTCCGGTCCGGGCCACGCGAGCCACACGCCCGTGCCCACGGCGGTCACGAGCGCGGTGAAGGCGATGAGGAGGCAGAGTTTGCGCGGAGTCACAGGTCGAGCACCTGCTGCATCCAGCGCTGACTCTCCGCGTCCCGGGTCACGAGTCCGTCGAAGCGGCCCGCGCGCATCATCTCCACGAGGGCCGTGTCCTGCGCGACGCGTTCGGGTTCGAAGCGTGGGAAGTCCATGTCATCCCATGTCTCCGGCGAGGGCGTTGTCCCCATCGCGACGCTTTCGATGCTTCGAGCATAGGCATCGAAGAAGCGGTCGAGGTTCGATGCAACCGGCAGGACTTCCTTCTCGATGTGGTCATCAATGAAGACAACGGGTTGCAGCCCCTGTGAGTCCGCCAGTCCGGGCACGAGCGCGAACCGATACGCCAGACTGGGGACCTGCCCAAACACGAGACACGAAGGGAAAGGAGCCGCCCCCTGCTCCCGGAGCGTCCTGTTGATGGCCACCACTCCGTGCGCTCCTTCCGGGGCGTAGAGGACAAGCTCCGCCAGCCGCGCGTCCCCTACCCGCCTGAAGACGGCTGCGAGCAGGGGATCCAGGGGCTGCCCCGGGAACAGCTCCCGGCCCGTCGAGTCTTCCGTGGAGGCAATCCCCAGCCGCAACGGCAGCCGCTGTTCGCGGCACCGTGCCATCAGACGCTCAAGCCCCTTGAGTGAGGACTCCATCCACGCTCCCTTCACCGCTCCAGCAGCCCCTTCACCGCACGGAGCGCATTCTGCTCCGCGGTCGCGAGCGCGGAAGCGGATTCCGCTGGAACGTGGATGCGATGGAACCACGAACCATATTGCTGATCGATCACCCGGGAGAGCGCTTCCACCTGTCTGTTGTCCAGTCGCTGCGCTTGTTGCCCCACGGACTCCCAGACCCTGTTGATGCTCCGGTGCACCGTGCGCTCGAGGGCGACCAGGTTCGTGCCCTGGTTGATGTCCATGCGCGGGAACAGGCGCGCATACTCCAGGGGGATGCGGTGGTGGATTTCATATTCCTCCATCCTCAACGGTCCCAGCTCCCGGGCGAGCCGGGGGTTCACGGTTTCGAAGTACTCACGCCGCGCCCATTGCCGGAGCCGCTTCTTCGCCTGCCGGTCGAGTGGCTCATGCAGGGCCTTCTCCGCCCGAGCCAGGATGTGCCGCAGCTCGGCCTGCTCTCCGGCCTCGAGCGCCACCAGTCCCTCTGCCTCCACCTTCATCCAGATGCGCTGGAGGGCCTCGCGCTCTGCGGGCGGCGTGCGGATCAACACCGTGCGGAACCACTGCGCGGCCTTCGCCCCGCCCCTCCCCAGCACCGCGACCACCGTGGGCGCGACGGCCTCCATCGCGCCGAGCGCGCCCTTCGCGATGAAGCCTCCCACGTACCAGTACGCGAGCTGCTCGAAGGACCACACACCCGCGAGGCGCGCACGGTCCCGCACCTCCTCACGCCAGTGCCGGAGGATGTCCTCCTGCATCGCCCGGTACTCCCTGGCGATGTCCCGCATCTCCTCCGCAGGCGCGGAGGGTTCGAGCGTCGCCGCCGCCACCACCCGCCAGCGCGGCTCGGCTTCACCGCGCACATGCCGTCCCTCCAGCTCCACCTCGACCGTGCGGCTCCCCACCGCGTTCGCGAAGGGCAACAGCGCCTGCACCACCGGCATGCGCAGGTCCGCGCTCCCGGGAGCGGTCCTCCGGCCCGAACCCTCCTGGACCTCGAAGACGCCCAGCGCTACTTCAGGATGCAATCGCAGTCCTTCGAACTGGAGCCGTGCCCGCTCATGCACCCGGCCCTCCCAGGGCACGCGAGACGCGGGCAGCAGTTGCCGGGCCACCGTCAGCGCATCCGACACCAAGGGCCCGGATGCGCCCGGCAGGGATTCAGGCACCGTTCGCGCATGGACCGCGACCGGGCCGCGGACCGTCTCCAGGTCGAAGCGCCAGCGCTCCAACCCACGCTCCAGCGTGAAGCGCAGACGCCGTGGCTTCACGCCCACCAGCGTGGACAGGCTCCGCGTCAGCTCGCGGGAGAACCCGCTCCACTCCACGGTCGCACCGGCGCCCTGGCCCGTCGCCGTGCGCCGGAAGGACAACAGCGTCAGCGCACCGCCGTGCACCTGGTAGTCGAAGGTCCACGCCTCGCCCGGAGCTCCGCGCGCCCCCGCGACCTCCCAGAGCTCACGCACCACCCGGGCCGCTTCCGCCTGCCGGGCGCGCTCACTGCCCACGGGCGAAGCGCGCTCCAGCGCTCCCTCTCGCGTGAAGCCGAGGCCCGCGCGTTCGGCCGGGGTGTCGTCACCCGTCGCCGCTTCGAACGACTCCTGCTCGAAGGCCCCATCGCTCGCGCACGCGGCCAGCGCGAACACCCACAGGAGTCCCAGCACCGGCGGCACCCGGTGCCAGGACGCCTCTCCACGGGAAACGGAACGCGTCATCGCGTCCCGAGCCTACGGGGAAACTACAGCGCCAGGAGCAGCAGCGACGCCTGCTCCGCGGGCGAGGCCGCGAGGAAGGCGTCCGGCAGCGTGATGACCGTGGGCGGCATGAACGAGCGGTCGCAGCTGCGCTTCCCCTCGTAGGTGCGGCCCTCCTCCTTCGCCTTCAGCCGGTACGTGCAGTCGCGCACGTACACCGTCAACTCCCGCGGCGACAGCGTCAGGTTGACGGGGCGCCCGTAGAAGCCGCCCTTCGCCTTCACCGCGTCGCCTTCCTTCTTCACGTCCAGGTTCACCACCGCGGTCCCGATGTTGCCCTTCACCTTCTCGTCCTCCAGCTTCAGCGTCACCGGGGCGTCCGCCACGCGGCCTCGCAGCTCGCCTGGAAGACGGGACACCTGGAACTCGGGCCCCGTGACGTTGTCCGGCGTCATCCGCAGGTTGAACTGCGTCCGCGCGACGCTGAAGCCGATCTGGTCCTGCTCCGAGGACGCCCACGCTCCGCCCACACCCGCGAGTACCGCCAACACTCCCACACCCCGACGCAATGACTGGCTGTTGCGCTTCATGGATAGGACTCCCCTCGCTGACATGGACAATGTGTAACGTCCCCGGGGCGGCGACATATCGGCCGCGCCCGGGTCTCTCCGAAGTGGGGGCTACCTTCCGCCCGCTGCCCCGCTCCCCTGCCCTGCCGCCGGGCCCAGCAGGTGCTTCTCGAAGAACATCAGCGCCGTCGTCTGGACCATGTCCCGGTTGGTCTTCTTCTGGAACCCGTGCCCCTCGTCCGTGGCCAGCAGGTACCAGACGTCCGAGCCCTTCTTGCGCACCGCCTGGACGATCTGCTCCGCCTCCGACTGCGGCACGCGCGGGTCGTTGGCCCCCTGCTGCACGAAGAGCGCCGCGCGGATCTTGTCCACCGACCCCAGCGGGGAGATGCGCTCCTGCACCTTGCGCACCGCAGGGTCGCGCTCGTCGCCGTACTCCGCGCGCCGCAGGTCCCGCCGGTACGCCTGCGTGTTCTGCAGGAACGACGGCAGCGACGAGATGCCCACCACGTCCACCGCCGCCTTGATGCGCTCCGGGAAGAACGCCGCCGTCGCCAGCGTCATGTAGCCGCCGTACGAGCCGCCGTAGATGCCCACCCGCGACGCGTCCAGCTCCGGCCGGGAGGCGACGAAGTCCAGCGTGGCCCCGATGTCCGCCAGGCTCGCCTCGCGCTTCACGCCGTCATCCATGGCGCGGTACGCCTTGCCGTACCCTTCCGAGCCGCGCACGTTGGGCAGGAGCACCGCCATGCCCAGCTCCTTCACCATCAGCTGCGTCTGCGTGCTGAAGATGGGCTGGCTCTGGCCCTCCGGGCCGCCGTGGAACATCACCACCACCGGCACCTTCCCCTTCGCGTTCTTCGGCAGGTACAGGAACGCCGGCACCTTCACGCCGTCCGTGGACGGGTAGCGCACCAGCTCCGGCTCCACGAACGTCTCCGGATCCAACCCGCCCACCTCCGAGCGCGTCCAGCGCGTGGTCTTCTTCGTCCCCAGGTCCACCGTGAAGATGTCCAGCGGCACGCGCGCCGACGTCAGCGAGAACGCCACGCGGTCCGACCGCCTGGCCGGGAAGCGGACCTGCGAAAGCACCCCGCGCGGCGTCTCCACCGGCGACAGCGCCTGCGTGCGCGTGTCCAGCAGGTACAGCCGGCCGAAGCCCTCCTCGTTGATGGCCACCGCCAGCTTGCGCCCATCCGGAGACAGCTCCAGGTGCTGCACGTTCCAGCGCACCGACTTCGTCAGCGACGGCGGCGCGGCCGGGGGCGCGCCCGTGAGCGGCAGCCGGTACACCTCCGCGAAGTCGCTGTAGCGGTCCGTGGCCACGTACACGCCCTGCCCGTCGTGCGTGAAGACGGCGGCGTCCACGCTGCCTTTGCCCTCCTTGGGCGTGAGCTGCGTGCGCGTGTTCGTCTTCACGTCCACCACGCTCAGGTCCGCGTCGTCCGCCGCGCGGAACTGGCGCACCAGCAGCTTGGAGCCGTCCTGGGAGAACTCCAGCGGCGCCCAGCTGCCCTCCACCTCCGTCACCCGCTTCGCCTGCTTGGGGTCCGCCGTGGGCGCCACGTACACGTCGGTGTCCTTGCCGTTGCGCCCCGTGCCCGCGTACGCGAGCCAGCGCCCGTCCTTCGACACCACCAGCTCCTCATGCCGGCTCTTGCCGTCCGTCAGCAGCTCCGAGCGGCCCGTGCGCCGGTCCAGCTTGAGCACCTGGTAGAACTCTCCGCCGCCCGTGTCCTGCAGGTAGAAGATGACCTGAGGGTTGCCCGGCAGGAAGCGCGCCCGGTTGATGGGCTCCTTCGTGAAGGTGAGCTGCGTGCGCGAGCCCAGCGGCATCTCCACCAGGTGCAGCTGGTTGACGTCCGCGAAGCGCGTGGAGATGAGCACCTGCTGGCCATCCGCGCTCACGTCCAACAGCTGCGCGGAGCGGGACTCCAGGTACTGCTGCACGCGCTGGGAGAGCGCGGGCGGCACCTGCGGCACGCCGCTCACCCACAGGTTGGGCAGGCCGGGCAGCGGGGCGATGCCGGGGACGGCGGACGGTGCCTTCGCGGCGGCGGCCGGCGCGGGGGGCGTCTTCGATGGCGCAGGCGCGGGCGTCTGCGCCGTGAGCAGGGACACGATGAGCGGAAGGGACGCGAGGTTCATGGTGCCGCCGACCCTACCAGCGCCGTCGTGTTCCCCGGCATCCACGCGCGCCATTCCCTCCTCCTCGCGCGATGATGCGTTCTGAACAGGGGATGGCCCGGGCCGGGTGATGCACCGCGGCGGCCGGGCGACCGTGACGGTGCGGCAGGTGATCGCCCTCTCGGCCCTCATGAGAGCCTCCGCGCCCGTGATGCCCGGGACTTGCGACGTGCGCCGGTGCACAACGTCGCGGGCGGACAGTGGCCCTTGCGTGGGGGTTCGCCCGCGTGGGGGTGATGCCCACCCTTACCCCTGTCGACATCGGCGCCGAGCCGCGTCCGCGGCCCGCCGAGGAGGGGGACTTCGACATGGCCTGGATGCGGGGGAAGACACTGCTCGTCGTCGCGCTCACGTCGCTGGGGGTGTTCGCGCCCGCGTGCGGCGGCGGCTCGGCGGAGGACTCCGGCACGCCTCCCACCCAGGATGGGCCGGTGCTCGTCCCGCCGACCCAGGCCCAGCTGCGCATCGTGCAGGCCGCGCCGGGCGCTCCCGCGATGGACGTGTACCTCGCGGGCAACCCCACGCCCGTGGCCCGGGCCGTGGCCTATGGCGCCACCACGCCCTACCTCACGCGCGACGCGGGCGCCGTCACCGTGGAGCTGCGGCCCACGGGCGCGGCGGCGGATTCGCGCCCCGTCGTGTCCCAGCCGGTGGGCATGGAGGCGGGGACGCGCTGGACGGTGGTGGCCGCGGGCGCCTTCGGGTCCTCGGACCCCGACGCGGCGATGCGCACGATGCTCCTGCGCGACAACACCGTGCCCGCTGACGGAGGCCAGACGCGCGTGCGCATCGTCAACGCCGGCACGGACGCGCCGACGGTGGACGTGGACCTGGGCAATGACGGCTCGGTGGAGGTGGAGTCGCTCGCGCGCTTCAAGGAGTCCGGAGAAGCCGCGCGGGTGCTTCCCTCCGGCGCCGCGTTCCAGGTGGGCCTGCGCACGGGCGGCCAGGCGCTGACGTCCTTCACCGTGCCCGCGCCCGGCTCCGGCACCGACACGCTCGTCGTCGCCACCGGCCTCATGTCCGCCCCGGCGCGCGCGGGCGACGGCTTCTCGCTGCTCACCGCGGGCCGCGACGGCACGCTGGCCATCCTCCGGCAGAACCCCACGGTGTACGTGCTGCACGCGTCGCCGGACGCGCCCGCGCTGGACCTCTTCGCCAGCGACCGCGAGCTGGCCGGGGGCCTCTCCTACGGCGCACTGTCCTCGCCGCTCCAGGTGCCGCCGGGCGCGTACACGCTGGACTTCTTCGCCGCCGCGGCCGGGACGGAGCGTCCCACGAGCGCGCCGGTGGTGACGGCGACGACGCCCACGCTCGTCCCGGGCGAGCGCTACCTGATGGTCGCCGCGGGCTACCTCGCTCCGCCCCGGCCGGCGGCGTCCGCCTTCACGCTGCTGCCCCTCACGGACCGCTTCGCGAGCGACCCGTCCAACCTGCGCCTGCGCTGGGTGCACGCCGCGGCGGACACGCCCGCCGTGGACGTGGGCCCGCTGGGCTCGGAGCGCCGCGTGCTGCCGGACGCGCCCTTCCTGGACGTGCCCTTCGCCTCCGCCACCGCGCAGGACGGCCTGCCGCTGCCCTCCAGTGGCACCGTCACGCTGGGCGTGGTGCCGTCCAACGACGCCAACCGCGCGCCGCGCACGAGCTTCTCCGTGACGCCCCAGCCGGACACGCGCGTCTTCGCCGTGGCCACCGACACGCCCGGCTCCGCGCCCGGAAGCTGGGACCTCCAGTTGCTGTGGGTGGACACCACCCGCACGCCGTGGACCGTGAGCACGCGGACGCACGGGCCCTGACCTTCAGAAGGCCCAGCCCACGTTGAGCAGGATGCGCTGGGTGAACAGCCACGTCGATTGGTGGACCCGCGTCAGCGCCGAAAGGCCGTTCTCGCCGGGGCGCACCACGTCGTAGGCGAGCGCCTCGCGGCGGGCCCCGAACCCCACGCCGCCCTGCACCGTGAAGCCGGGCTCCAGCACCACGCTGTAGCCCACGACCGCCGCCCCACCCACGGACCAGATGTCCGTGGAGTTGTCGATCAACGACCCTCCCTCGTCCTGGCTCGGCACCGTTTCACTCGTGTTGCGCCCCAGGCTCGCCTCCAGGCGCGGTGACACCCACAGGCCCTGGGGCGCCCGCCCCGTCAGGTAGAAGCGCACCGAAGGCTCGATGCCCAGCCGGTAGGAGCCGCTGTCGAACCCCTCCACGCCGTCAGCCTGGGTCTCATCAAACCTCGAGCGCACCTGGTTGAAGATCGCGGACACGCCCAGGCCCACGGAGAAGCGCTCCCCCATCACCCGCTCGCCCTCCAGTGACAGCTGACTCAGGCTCTGGAGGGGGACGGACACCGTCACCACGTTGCGCCGCTCCACCGGGAACGCCCCCGTGGTGACGGCCTCCTCCTGCGCGAACGCCGCCGCCGACACGAGCACCCACGACACGCCCAGCTTCCACTTCATCGCGACCATGTGATGAACCCCCGTCATGGAGCGGGCCCCCGAGGCCCGTCATGCGGAGGACACCCATCGCAATCGATGTGCCAGCCTGCTCACAGAGGGAGCGGCACGGCGGTGACGTCTGACCTCGTGACAACCTGTCCCCAGCGCGGGGACACGCATGTCACCGTGTCACGGCGGCGAGAGCTTCGCCTGGGCCTGCTCGCGGCGCAGCTGGAGCACGCGCACGTCCGGGTCCACGAGCAGCCGCTCCGGTTCGAACTCCGAGCGCAGCGTCACCTGCACGGCCTCACCGGCGCCGGGCTCCACGCGCGTCACGGCGTCCGCGGCCTCCGCGGGCACGGCGGACTCCCCGGCCTTCGTCACCGTCACCTCCACTGGCATGCGGCCCGTGCCCACGTTCGTCACCGTCGCCGTGGTCACCCACTGGCCGCCGTCCTTCGTCACGCGCGCGCCGGTGACGCGGTACTCGGGCACCACGACCTCGAAGAAGGCCTGACGGGTGAAGCGGTCGAACGCCTCGGGAGACGGCGCGAAGGGACGCATCACCGCGATGAAGTCCTGCAGCACCGGGTGGTCGGCGTTGTTCATGGATTGCTTCAGGAAGGCCTGGAGCCCCGCGTGCATCGCGTCGCGGCCCATCAGGTCCTCCAGCATCCAGAACGTCCAGCCGCCCTTCTCGTAGAGGACCACGGTGTCGCCGTCGCGCGAGTCGTCCAGCTTCACCAGCGGCTGCTCCGCGTCCACGCGCCGCTCCTTGCCGTAGCGCTCCTCCAGGCGCTTCGCGGTCTGACGGCGGGCCTCCTGCCCATCGAGCTGCTCGATGAGCTTCAGCGCCGAGTAGTGCGACATGCCCTCGGACAGCACGTTGCCGCCGGGCCCCTTGCCGGGAATGAGCAGGTTGCCCCACCACTGGTGCGCGGCCTCGTGCGCGGTGACGAGCAGCACCGCGTTCGACTCCGGCGTCGTGCGCGTGAGGAACCCGATGGACTCCGAGAACGTGATGTCCGTGGGGAAGCCCTGCGCGTAGGTGTCCAGGCCGGCGAACTCGGACAGCTTCAGCTCCGCCCATGGGAACGGGTGGAACCACTCCGAGTAGTACCGGCGCGCGGCCTCCAGCCCCCGCATCATCTCCGGCACGTTGTAGCCGTGCGCGGGGTCGTGGAACACGACCGTGCCCGCGCCGTCCACGCGGGTCCACCTCCCCGCGATGACGTTGAAGAAGCTCACCGGGTGGTCGCTGCGCCATACGGTGGTGCGCCGGCCGTCCTTCACCGTGTCGCTCTCGCGCACGCCCACGGAGTTGAGCGTGTAGGCCTCCGGGCCGCTCACGCGGATCCGGAACGGGAACGGCATGTTGCTGCCCCAGGAGGACTCCGTGGGCCCTTCGTGGAAGTCGTCCGGGTACACGCGCGGCTCGTATTTGTTCTCCTTCGGGTCGATGCCGCGCTCCTCCTCGTAGCCCACCACCGGCGCGAACGTGGGCGTCTCGCTGGTGAGCACCGCGCCGGACGGGAGGATGAACTCCTTGAACGAGCCGCCCGCGCGTGACACGCCAGCGGGCACGTGGCCCGCGTACTGGAAGCCCACCGTCACCTTCGCGCCGGGGGACAGCGGCGTGGGCGGCGTGAAGACATACAACCCGGCGCGGTCCTCCGGCGTCACGTCCTGGCCGTCCAGCGTCCAGCGCACGTCCGTCCAGCCGTCGCCGCCGCTCAAGGCGAAGCGCGGCAGCGCCACGGCGTGCCGGTTCATCAGCGTGTACGTGCCCTGCATGCGGAAGGCGCTCGCCTCCGGCTCCAGGTCCACGTCCAGGTCCACGTCCGTCAGCATGGGCTGCGGCGCGTCCTTCCACGTCGCCAGGTTCTTCTGCCAGTACTCCTTGGCGCGCTTCTTCGCCGCCGCGCCCTGGTGGCCCTGCCCCACGAGGATGCCCAGCCACGTCAGCGCCACCACCGGCACCGCCAGATACGGCGCCAGCCGCCACAGCCCGCGCGCGAGGCCCGAGGGCTTCAGTCCCTCCAGCGTCGTCACCGGGTCGCGGACGCGCCGGCCGTCCAGGCGCACCGCCAGCGCGGTGAAGAAGACCGCCCCGCCCAGCGCGGCCACGCGGTTGAGCACCAGCGCGGCCCGGTCCACCTGGAAGGCGCCCAGGTCGGTCCACCGCACCGCGTCCCACAGGGGCCAGTTCGTCACCCAGGTGAGGTCGCCTCGCACGGCGACGTAGCCGGTGAGGCCCAGCGCGGACAGCGCCAGCGCGTAGGTGCCGAAGCGGCCTCCCGTCACCGCGCGCGCGGCCAGGATGAAGCCCGTCCACAGGAGGAAGGTGGGGAACAGCAACAGGCCCCACACCAGGACATACGGCGTCAGCGACAGCGGCACCGTGCCCTGGGACACCTGCACCAGCGAGCCCGCGAGCGCCATGGCCACGAGCAGCGCCACCGCCACCAGGCTGTTCGCCAGCGCCTTGCCCAGCAGCACCGACAGCGTGCGCACGGGTGTCGCGTCGTGGATGGGCGCGAAGTGGGAGGCCTGCTCGCGCTCCAGCGACTCCACCACGTAGAACATCAACAACAGACACACGAGCACCGACGCCTGCCCCATCGTGCGCACCGCGAAGCGGCCGGGCACCAGCAGCAGGCTCGTGTCGAAGGGGCCCACCGCCGTGGCGCCCTGGGACACCATCTGCAACATCAGGAGGGGCAGGAACAGGTAGAGCCCCGGCTGCGATAGCAGGCCCCGCCCTTCCGCGCGCGTCACGGTCCACAGCCCCGTCCAGAAGCCCGGCGGACGGACGGCCATGCGCAGCGCGGACAGCGGTGCCTCCGCGTGCGACAGCGCCACCTGCGTGGGCGGCGCGTCGATGAGCCCGCTCTTGCGAGGGCTCTTCGTGCGCACCTCGCCCCGGAGCGCGCGGCGGAAGTGGCGTTCGCTCCAGGCCACCGCGCCCAGGCCCAGGGCCATGAGCACGAAGCGGCTGGTGACGAAGAGGGCGTCCAGGCCCACGGGCTGCGTGTTGTAGAAGTCCACGCCCCGGTCCACCTTGATCCACTCTTCCGTGAGCCACCGGAAGCCGCCGGGGTCCAGCGCCATCAGGAGCCGGTTCACGCGCGGATCCAGCCAGCCGGGGGACCAGTCCCAGAGGAAGAACGCGCAGAGGAAGAACAGCCCCACCGGCAGGAAGTAGACGGGCACCGCGCGGCGCGTGCGCTCGCCCGTGGCGAAGGCCGCGCCCGCCATGAAGACGATGAGCGGCAGGCCGAACCACACCGCGCCGCCCACGTAGTTCCCCCACGCGAAGGGCCCTCGGAACTCCGCGTCCGCGCCCGCCGGCACGACGTGGTGGAAGAAGACGAGCAGCCCCATCATCCACCCGAGCGCCAGCACATACGCGCCCAGCACGCCCGCGAACTTGCCCCACACGTACTCCGAGGGCGTCAGCGGCGTGGTGTGCAGGAGGGGCTGCACGCGGGCCTCGTCGTCGGAGATGACGGACATGCCCGCGCCCACGGACACGAAGAAGGTGAACAGCATGAAGGTGAGCAGCAGCACCGTCTGCGCGACGGCGAAGGCGCTGGTGATCCACGCCTTCTTGCCGCCCACCTCCGTGCTGCCCGCGTCGATGGTGACGTTGCCGGAGGACACGCCCCACACCACCAGCACCAGCAACACGAGCAGCACCCAGAACAAGGGGCGCCGGGTCTGGTGACGCCACTCGGTGCGCGCCACCCGCCAGAGCCGGGCCGCGTTCACGCTCCCACCGCCGGGGCGGATGCTGGAGCCGTGGGAACCTTGGGCTCGGGCGCGTCCTTCATCAGGAGGAGGTAGGCGTCCTCCAGCGTGGGCGGAGTGCGCTCGAAGCCGGGGGGCACGGGGGTGCCCTGGGCGGCGTGGATGCGCACGCGGTTCCTGCCCTCGAAGAGCACGGCCTGGGTGACGCGGTGGGCCTGCTGGAAGGCGGCCATGTCGGCCGGGGGGACGGTGCCCTCGAAGAGGGTGTCGTGGAGAGCGGCCTTCGCCTCGGTGGGGCTGGTGATGGCCATCACGCGGCCGTGGCGGATGACGGCGAAGCGAGGGCAGAGCATGGCCACGTCCTCCACGATGTGCGTGGACAGGAGCACCGTGCGCTCGTGGGCCACCTCCGCGAGCAGCCGGTAGAAGCGCTGGCGCTCCTCGGGGTCCAGGCCCGCGGTGGGCTCATCCACGATGAGGAGCTTCGGGTCGCCGGCCAGGGCCTGCGCGATGCCCAGCCGCTGCCGCATGCCGCCGGAGTATTCCTTCACCTTGCGCTTCGCCGCGAAGGTGAGGTTCACGCGCTCCAGCAGCTGGGCGCACAGGGCCTTCAGCCCTTGCGGTGCGGTGACGCCCTTGAGCTCCAGCAGGTAGCGCAGCATGTCCTGCCCGGAGAGGTACGGGTAGAAACCGAACTCCTGCGGCAGGTAGCCCAGGTGTGGGCGCAGCGCCTCCGGGTGGCGCACGAGGTCCAGGCCGTCGAGCATCACCTCACCGGAGGTCGGCTCCAGCAGGCCGGAGAGGATCTTCATCAGCGTGGACTTGCCCGCGCCATTGGGCCCGAGCAGCCCGAACATCCCCTTGGGGACGTCCAGGTCCACGCCACGAAGGGCCGTCACCGGGCCCGGATACACCTTCACCAGGTTGCGCAGGCTGAGCATGTGGCCCGTTCTACGCCGAAGCCGGGGTCTCCATTTCCAGCTTCATGCACGAAAGGGCACACCCCGCGTCCACGAGCGCACTCGCGCTGTGTTAGACAGCCAGGGCATGAACCTTCGACCTGTCTGTCTTTCCCTCGTGGTGAGCACCTTCGCCCTCCTGGGCTGCTCGGGTTCGACCTACCTCCACGGCAAGGCCCTGGAGCAGAACCAGTACCGGGGCTACGGCGAGTACCAGCCCGAGCGAGACAGCGCGGTGCTCACCCATGCGGCGGCGGTGAAGGACGCGGCGTCGGTCATCTTCCTGCAGGAGACGTTGCCGGAGGGCATCGAGATGACCTCCCACATGCTCCAGGTGAAGGACGGCTATTCGCACCAGTTGTTGGGCAAGCTGGCCTTCAGCCGGGGGCGGGTGGACTCCAAGCAGGACCTCATCGAGCACGTGAGGAAGGTGGCGCTGGCGGCGGGGGGCGATGCTGCCGTCGGCCTCTTCCTGCTCACGCCGGCCCACGACTACTCCCAGGCGCAGGCGGTGGAGGCGGTCATCCTCAAGCTGGACCCGCGCGTGCGCGCGAAGCTGCGTCCTGACGAGGCGACGGTGAAAGGCTCGTCGGCCGCCCCTGGCATTGAACAGCTCTGAGCAGGTCGCCTGGAGCGAGGGAACCCGATGCGGGCTGTCCCAGGAAATGCGTCACGGACCGCCAGAGACAAGCCACCCACCGCCTCATGCGGCCGTGAGTCGCTCCACCCTCCTCGAGCTCCGGCACACCCGTTTGTCCATGGGCGCGAGTGGGTGATGGTTCGGATTGAAGGCCGCCATCCGGAAGCGAAGCATCCCAACTTGTCCGACAGTCGGACAGGTTGCCCAAAGCAACTCCCAGCAAGTCAGTCCCGATGTCGGGTTCCGCGGGAGGGGCCTCCACAGGAAAGCACGGAGCAATCCCGAGCACCTGGATATCCCCACCGCCGAGTTCGCGCTCCTCGCCCAGGGGCTGTGCCTCCAGCGCCTCCTCCTGCCCGATGACTTGCGTGGGATCGCCGAGACGGCACTCCTGGGCGCAAGGCCGTGCCTCCGGCGCACCGTCCCGCGCGGTGGCTGACTTGGGGGCGCGGAGAAGGTCCTCCTGGGAGCATGGGGCCTCTGGAGACACAGGCCTCATGGGGACGGGAGCGAAGGCATTCAGCACGAGCTCATCGCGAGCCCTCAGCAGTGCCGGCAGCTCTTGCTGAAGTGCCTGCACGTCGCGCTCGTGCAGGATCGCCGTCACGCGGAATGCCCACTCGCGCAGCGCCTCTCCGCCCATGTGCGGCAGCAGTTGGGCTGCGCCTCCCATGAATGCCCGCTGCAGGGACTGAACGAGGAGCACGTGGCCGGGACGCGCCGCCACCCGCGCCGCCTGCCGCAGCAGCTCGAACTCCACCTGCGCGCAGGTTGCCCCTGACTCCCAGCGCGCCGCGTCCTGGAGCTGGAAGCACGTGCTCCCCAGCCGGTCCAGGTCGAGGTCCGAGGCCCTCGCGCAGCAATCAGCCAGAAGCTCCACCAGCACCTGCCGCTTGAGGCTGAAATAGCCCTCCAGGAGCCACCGGGCCTTCGGGTTGCGGGCGTCATGAAGCGCCAGGCCCAGGTTCTCCAGCGTCAGCGACTCATCCAGCGCCACCGCGCGCGTCTTGCGTCCGGAGCGCTGCACCACCAGGCCCCTCGCCGCCAGCCGTCGCAGCGCCTCGCGGATGGTGCCCCGGCACACCTCATAGCGGCGCGCCAGCTTCGCTTCCGAACCAAACTGCCCGCTCGGGTGCAGCCGCCCCAGCGCGATATCGCGCTCGATTTGCGCCTCCACATAGGCCACGAGTCCTCGCCGTTCCATCCCCATCCCCATCCCCATTCCTCGTTCCAGCATCGCCATCCAACCACAGGGGTCTGACATGGACGTGCGCGTACCTCGTTCTCATTGCCAACCAGAGGGGGCTCCCTCTGGGCCCGGGCGGCGAAAAACCTGTCCGACTGTCGGACAAGTTCGCGGGCCCCATGCGTCGAAAACCTGTCCGACTGTCGGACAGGTTTCTGGCCTGTGCGCCCGGCGGGGGGGCTCCGCCCGCGGACCCGCCTTTCTGGCCGCGCACGCACAACGTCGCGGTCCACCGCGAACTCCGCCAGGGCGAAACCTCGGCTTCATGTGGCTCGAACTTGTCCGACTGTCGGACAGGTTTCTGAGCTGCGCGCTCGGCGGGGGTCCGCTCCGTGGCCCCACCTTGTCGTCCGCGCGTACACGCTGTCTCGCCCCACCGCGAACTCCGCCAGGAAGCAACCTCGGCTTCATGTGGCTCGAACTTGTCCGACTGTCGGACAGGTTTTGAACATGCGTGCCCGGCGGGGGCCCTGTCCGTGACACCGACTTCTTCGTCCGCGCACGCATAACGTCGCGGGCTGCTGCTGAGCTCCACCGGGCGCGCGAGTTCGGATTCGTTTGGCTTGAGCCGGTCCGACTGTCGGACAGGTTTCTGGACTGAGCCCGGCGGGCGGCCCTGCTTGGTGGCTCCGCTTTTCGGCGGCTCAAAGCCTGCCGTCGCGGCCCTTCGCGGATCTCGTACGCCGCGCGTCCTCGCGAAGGACTTCCGCCTGTCGGTGGAGTTGAAACACTTCGGGTGACCTGACTCGTGCCGCGGGTCTCCGCGGCCGCCGGGCAGGTCCATGGCACCGGGCCCGTTTGAGGAGCGCGCTCGGGGCTGCGAGACTCACGGCCCTCATGGTTTCTTCCTTGCAGCAACTGCATGCACTCACGGACTGCGGTTCCTCGCGACCGCGCACGTCGTCGCGTACCACGTGTATCACCTGGTCTTCACCGGCACGGAGGCGCCGCCGGGACTGCATGGGCTGCTCGACAGTGGATACGTGAGCCGCGGCTGCCGGGTGAGGCGAGCCATGCGCTCTTCCTCCTGCACATGCCGGTGCTGTTCGCCTGGAAGGCCGCGCTCAAGCGGCTGGGTGAGCCGCCCACGTCCGCCTGGGCGGTGGCGGCGTTCGTCGTGGGCTCGGTGGGATTGAGCGTGCTCACGCATGAGCGCGTGGAGAAGCCGGCCCGGGCATGGATCCGCGACCGGTGGACGCGGCGAGGCACGGAGCAGCCCGTGGCGGGCCTCCAGCCCCGGGCGTGAAGTCCTATGCGCTCTTCGCCTGGGCCCGGCGATGCGTGCCACGCTTCACGGGCCCCAGCTGCGCGAGCACCCGGCCGATCTCCACCAACTCCACCGGCTTGACCAGGTGCAGGTCGAAGCCCGCCTCCTCACTGCGGGCCCGGTCCTCCGGCGTCCCATAGCCCGTGAGCGCGATGAGGTGCGCGTCCGACGCCACGCGCCCGCGCAGCTCCTGCGCCACCTGATAGCCGTCCAGGCCCGGCAGGCCGATGTCCAGGATGATGACGTCGTAGGTGCCAGGGGCCGCCATCGCGAGCGCCTCCGGGCCATCCTCGGCGACCGCGACGGTGTGGCCCCACAGCTGGAGCATCTCGCGCAGGCCCTCGCGCGCGTCGGGGTTGTCGTCGACCAGGAGGATGCGCCACTCGCCCCGGCGGGACTCGATGCGCTCCACGGAGGCCTCGGACCTCGCGTCGTCCGTGAGCAGCGGCAGCGTGATGGTGAAGGTGCTGCCCTGGCCCGGCCCCTCGCTGAAGACGTCCACCTGACCACCGTGTTCGGTCACGAGGTGGCGCACCAGCGTCAGGCCAATGCCCAGTCCGCCCCGGCTGCGCGCGAGGCCCGCGTCCAGCTGCGCGAAGAGCTCGAAGATGTGCTCCTGGTCCTCCGGCCGCAGGCCGATGCCGGTGTCCTGCACGGAGACGCGCACGCGGGAGTCCTCGGCCACGTGGGCGCCCACGGTGACGATGCCGCCCTCGGGTGAGTACTTGGCGGCGTTGTCGAGCAGGTTGGTGAAGACCTGCTCCAGCCGCGTCCGGTCACCGTCCACCCAGCAGGGCCCGGTGGGGAAGGCTTCCCGCAGGATGAGCCCGCGCTCCTCCATCACGGGCCGCGCGGCGGCGAGCGAGTGCTGCAACACGGTGTTGAGGTCCAGCTGGCCGCGGCGCAGGGCGTACTTGCCGCGCGTGATGCGGCTGACGTCGAGCAGGTCGTCCACCAGGTGACGCAGGTGGCGCACCTGCCGCTCGATGATGTCTCGGCGGCGCGCGTCGGCCTCGGACAGGCCGTTCGAGTCCTTCTGTCCGAGCATCTGCACCGCGACGGAGATGGCGGCCAGCGGGTTGCGCAGCTCGTGGGCGAGCATGGCGAGGAATTCGTCCTTCTTGCGGTCGGCCTCCTCCAGGCGGGCGGCGTTCGCCAGGGCCTCGCGCTCCACGCGCCGCAGGCGCAGGACGCTGTTGACGGTGGCGATGAGCTCTTCGGGGTCGAACGGCTGGGTGAGGTAGACATCCGCGCCAGCGCGCAGGCCCGCGACCTTCTTCTCCGCGGTGATGAAGGTGGCGGAGGTGTGGATGATGGCGATCTCGCGGGTGCGGGGGTCCTCCTTCAGGCGCCGGCACACGTCGTAGCCGCTCATGTCGGGAAGCTTCACGTCGAGCACGATGACGTCGGGGCGCGCATCGAAGGCGACCCGCAGTGCTTCCCCTCCGGTGACCGCCTCCAGCATGCGATAGCCCGCCTGGCGCAGCGAGAAGGTCCCCAGATAGAGGCTCGCGGGCGTGTCGTTGACGTGGAGGACGGTGGCGGTGGCGGTAGCGAGCACGGGCGACATTCCCAGGGAGGAGCCGATCCGGTTTCTACCGCGCGCCAGGACGGCAAGCGATCCAGGAGCACTCCGCGACCCGCTCGCGCGTGCACCCGGCGTCCTGGCAGGACCGGGAGTGTTGGGGCCGCGACAGCTCGCGTGAACCACGACACTCCCCGCCCTCCCGTCGCTTCAGCGCCTCAAGGCTCCGTCCACACCGCCAGCTCGTTGCCCGTGGGGTCGGTGAAGTGGAAGCGCTTGCCGCCGGGGAAGGAGAACGTGTCCATCACGATGCGCCCTCCGGCCTCGCGCACCTTCGCCAGCGTCGCGTCCAGGTCCTTCGAATACAACACCAACAACGCGCCGCCCTTCGACGGCTCCCGCTCCTTGTCGAAGCCTCCGTTCAGCCGCCCGTCCATGAAGCTCGTGTAGTCCGGGCCGTAGTCCTCGAACCTCCAGCCGAACACGGCGCCGTAGAAGCGCTTCGCCTCCGCGATGTCCTTCGCGGGAAGCTCGATGTAGTCGATGCGGTGGTGCTGCTCTGCCTGCTGCGGTGCGGTGGACAGGGTGTGCCTCCTCGAAGTGGGAACACCCCCACCTTAGGCACCCGCCGCCTCCGGCGATTGGACGAATCCGACCTCCGCCTGCTCGCGCACGTACGCCCCCGGCGTCAGCCCCGTCAGCGCCCGGAATTCCCGCACCTGGTGCGCCTGGTCGTAGTACCCCGCCGCCAGCGCCCACTCCGCGCCCTCCAGCTCCCGCGACAGCTCCACCGCGTGCCGCAACCTCGCGATGCGGCACAGCACCTTCGGCGACAGTCCCACCGCCGCATGGAACCGCCGCTCCACCTGCCGCGCCCCCACCCCCATCACGCCCTCCAGCGAACGCACCGGCACCTGCCCCTTCGCCCCCAGGATGAGGTCCACCGCGTGCCGCACCCCTACGTCCGTCTCCTGCCCGGGCAGCCGGCCCAGCAGCAGCCGCTCCAGCAGGGCGAAGCGCGCCGCCATCCCCTCCACCGCGCCCAGCCGCTCCCGCCACTCGCGCGCCTCGCGCGGCCAGAGGTCCCCCAGCGCCACCTTCGCGTCCGTCAGCTCCAGCAAGGGCAGCCGCAGGAACGGCCGCGCGCCCCCGGGCCGGAAGCGCACCGCGACGAAGGATGCATGCGTGGACAACGGCACCACCTCGGCCGCCCGCATCGCCCCCACCACGCGCAGCCTCACCCCGTCCGTCAGGTCCACCAGGATGTCCAGGCACCCGTCCGGCAGCACCCGGTGCACCCCCACCGGCGCCGCTCCCGACAGCTCCAGCGCCCAGTAGCACTGGACGTACGGCGCCAGCGCCGCGCAGGGGCTCGCCTCCACGTAGCGCATCAGGCCGCGTCCGCGATGGCCGCGCGGGGCAGCCACACCGTGAAGCACGTGCCCTTCCCCGACCCCTCGCTGCTCGCCTGGATGCGGCCCCCGTGGCGCTCCACGATTTCGCGGCAGATGGCCAGCCCCAATCCCAGCCCTCCGGCGTAGTGCTCGGTCGCGTTGCGCGCGCGGAAGAAGGGCGTGAAGAGCTGCGGCAGGCTCTCCCGCGGAATGCCGATGCCCCGGTCCTCCACGTCCACCCGCACCCGCCCGTCCTCCTCGCGCACCCGCATGCACACCGGCGTCCCCGGCGGCGAATAGCGCAGGGCGTTCTCCACCAGGTTCGTCAGCAGTTGATCCAACCGTTGCTCGTCCCACCGGCCCACCAGCGGCCCGTCCGGGACGTCCAGGGACACCCATCCCTGGCGCTCCGGCCGCGTGGACTGGATGCGCTCCAGCACCTCGCGAGCCAGCGCGGTCAGGTCCATGGGCGCCACCGCCAGCGCGAATCTCCCGGACTGCAACCGCGACACGTCCAGCATGTCTCCAATCAGCCGGGTCAGCCGGTCCACCTGCCGCGTCAGCCGCTGGAAGGAGGCGCGCTGCCGCTCCGGCGTCAGCCCCACGCCGGACTCCGACTGGCGGATGAGCAGCTCCAGCGTGGCCTTCAGCGGCGTCAGCGGCGTGCGCAATTCGTGGCTCGCCATGGACAGGAACTGGTCCCGGATGGCGATGGCCTCACGCAACTCCTGCTGGGTCCGGTCGATGCGCGCCGCCATGTCGTTGAAGCCGTCCGTCAGCTGCGCGACCTCGTCGTCGCCCCGGGCCTGCACCCGCTGCTCCCCAGCGGGCGTGCCCAGCGCGGCGAAGCCGTCCCGCAGCGTCTCCAGCCGCACCGCCACGTCCCGCCCCACCCACTGCGACAGGAGCAGCGAGATGGCCCCCGCCAGCGCCGCGATGGCCACCACCCAGCCCCCCATGCGCGTCACCGGCGCGAAGGCCTCCCGCAGCCGCGCCGTCACCACCACCGTCCACTCCGTGTCCGGCACCTGCGCGTGCGCCACCAGCAGGCGGCTCCCGGACTCATCGAACGCCTCCCGCACGCCCTCCGGCGCCGCCAGCGCGTCCGGGGGCAGCAGTCCCAGCACGGGCGCCCGGGTGAGCACGCCGCCGAGGTCCGTATCGCGCAGCAGGATGCCGTCGCGCCGGTCGAACAGCTCCACGTGGTAGCTGCGCGAGGCCAGCGTCGACTGGAGGCCCAGGCGCTGCAGGGACAGCCCGCCCACCAGCACCGCGCGCTGGCCGTCGCCCAGGTCCACCCGCGTGGAGAGGACGATGAAGGGCAGCCCCGCGCGGGTGAGGAAGGGCCGCGACACCCACACCTCGTCGCCGCCGCTCACCGCCTGCTGGAAGTACTCGCGGTTCGCGTAGTTGCCGGCGAAGCGATTCAGCCGGTCGGAGGGCACCAGGGTCTCCCCGCTGGCGTCCAGCAGCCACGTCGCGTCGAACAGGCCGGTGCCGGTCAGCAGCTCCACCCGCTCGGACATCTCCTTGTGGTCCCCGGTGCGCACCGCCTCGATGAAGCCCGGGTCCCGGCTCTGCGAGCGCAAGAGAGCGCGCGCCATGGCCGCCGACTGCTCCAGCCACGCGGTCTCCGCCAGCACCGCCTGCCGCGCCTTGTCGCGCAGCTCCGCCGAGATGGCCCGCTGGGCTACGTACGACGTCACCGCCCCCACGCACAGGATGGGCAGCACCGACGCCAGGGCCATGCCGCGGAACAGCCGCCAGCGCACTCCGGACAGGGCCGGGAGCTGGCGCATCCGCCACAACAACAGACAGGCCAGGGACAGCACCGCGTACACGCCCATCCCGGCCCAGGAGCGCCGAGACCCCAGCGCGAGCGTCATGCTCAGGAACAGGACACTCAAGCTGCCCGCGGCGATGCGGCAGGCCTTTTCATGGCCGCGCCACAGCCCCACCGCCAGCAGCCCTCCCGTCGCCAGGAAGGCGCCGCCCATCAGCCGGATGAACGGACCGAACGCCAGCAGCGACATGCGGACGAAGCTGCTGGGGACCAGGACCATCAACCCGCCGAAGCTCAGCGCCACGCAGGCGATGAACACCGGCAGCAGGCCCCGCCCCTGGAAGCGGCGGGTCCGCTCCAGCAGCAGCAGTCCCGCGATCAGCGGGTACAGGATGAAGCCCGTGAGGCCCCGGGGCAGCACGGTGGCGGCCCACCAGTAGAACGCCACCGCCGCCAGGAAGAGCGCCCGGCCCAGCCACCCCACGAACGGAGGCCAGGTGGGGTACAGCATCGCGGCGAGCATCGTCGCCGAGCCCACCAGGAACAGGCTGCCGAGCGGGCGGACGTACGGGTAGATGAGCTGGAAGATGGCGGCCCCGAACTCGTAGGGCACGAAGACCATCGTGATGCCCACGACGAGTCCGAAGGCCGCCGCGAACCACTCCACCCGTGCCCGCTCAAGGATGCCCACGGGCGGCACACTACACGTCCCGCTCCGGCTGTCAGTGGCGGAGTGCGGCCCGGGACGGACCGTTCGTCCAGTCCCTATCTCCGCCGCCAGGCGTCGAGCAGATGCCCCACCACCGCGTCCACTCCCACGTCGTGCGTGACCTGGGTGAAGACGAAGGGGCCCTCGCCGCGCATCTTCCGGGCGTCGCGGTCCATCACGCCCAGGTCCGCGCCCACGTGCGGCGCCAGGTCCGTCTTGTTGATGACCAGCAGGTCCGACTGCGTAATGCCGGGCCCGCCCTTGCGAGGCACCTTGTCCCCGCCCGCCACGTCGATGACGTACACGGTGTAGTCCGCCAGCTCGCGGCTGTACTGCGCGGCCAGGTTGTCACCGCCGCTCTCCACGATGAGCAGCTCCGGGTGCAGCTCCTCCATCAGCTGCTCCAGCGCGAGCAGGTTGTGGCTGATGTCCTCGCGGATGGCGGCGTGGGGGCAGCCGCCGGTCTCCACCGCCTTGATGCGCTCCGGGGACAGGGCCTGGTTGCGCACCAGGAACTCCGCGTCCTCCTTGGTGAAGATGTCGTTGGTCACCACGCCCAGGCGGTATTCGTCGCGCAGCTTCTTGCACAGGGCCAGCACCAGCGCCGTCTTGCCGCTGCCCACCGGGCCGCCAATCCCAATCGTGAAGGCCCGCTGCGAGTAGTCACGCCGGTGCGGCTTGTCGCGCGCGTCGAAGTGGCCCGGGTGCTCCCAGTCCTCGTGCGTGTGCTCGTGCCCGTCCTGCCCATGGCCGCGGTGGTCGTCGTCGTCGTGCATGTCGCGCTTCCCCTTCGTCTCTTGTTTCAGGACAGGAACAGCCGGGAGTACAGCCGGTCGTGCGTGGCGCCCACCAGGTCCCACAGCGGCGCGGGCTGGGCCAGGTCCTCCACGCCCAAGGCCTTGCATTGCGCCAGGACGGCCTCCAGCAGCGGCGTGGCCGCGTGCTGCACCTGGTGGGACTCATGCGTGCCGATGACGCCCATGCGCACGCCCGCGGACAGCGCGCCCCGCAGCGTGAGCGACAGGAAGAGGCGCGGCGCGTCCTCCTGCTCCACGTCCAGCGCGCGCAGCACCGCGCCGAACGCGGGCGCGTGGTGGAACTTCACCCGGGCCGCGCGGGCCGCCTCGCGCACGGGCCCCACGGCCTCCGGGAAGATGCGCGCGCAGGTGTCCAGGAAGGCCCTGCCCTGCGTGCGGCTGGCCCGGTTCGCGACGTGGTTGGTGAGGAACGCGTCCGCTCTCGCGTCCAGCGCCGGCAGTGAAGCGGGCTCGCGCCACGCCGCGCCCACCAGCGGCAGGCCGCCCAGTCCCGCCTGCCACACCAGCGCCTCCACGAAGCGCCGCACGTCCCCCGGGCCTCGCACCTCGCCCGCCTGCACCGCGGCCTCCAGGCCCCCCGAGTGCGCGAAGCCCCCCGTGGGAAACCCCGAGTCCGCCAGCTGCAACACCCTCCAGCCGGTTGCCATGGCGCGCCTCCTTCAGAACAGCGAGTAGCGCTGCGCCAGGGGCAGCCAGGTGGCGGGGTCGCAGCGCAAGAGCTCCCCGTCCGCGCGGACCTCGTACGTCTCAGGGTCCACCGTGATGACCGGCAGCGCGTCGTTGAGGCGCATGTCCTTCTTGCCCAGCGCGCGGCAGCCCACCACCGCGGACAGCCGCTTGGTGAGCCCCAGCCCCTGCACGGTGCCCTCGCGCAGCGCGCGCCCGGACACGAAGGCGATGCTGGTGGAGCCTCGCGCCCTGCCTCGCGCGCCGAACATGGGGCGCATGAGGTACGGCTGCGGCGTGGGGATGGACGCGTTCGCGTCCCCCATCTGCCCCCACGCGATGAAGCCGCCCTTGAGCACCAGCTCCGGCTTCGCGCCGAAGAAGGCGGGCCGCCACAGCACCAGGTCCGCGAGCTTGCCCGGCTCCACGGAGCCGACTTCATGGGACAGCCCGTGGGCGATGGCCGGGTTGATGGTGTACTTCGCCACGTAGCGGCGGATGCGCAGGTTGTCGTTGTCGCCCTGCTCGCCGGGGAGCCGCCCGCGCTGCTCGCGCATCTTGTGCGCCGTCTGCCACGTGCGGGTGATGACCTCGCCCACGCGGCCCATGGCCTGGCTGTCGGAGGCCATCATGCTGATGGCGCCCAGGTCGTGGAGGATGTCCTCCGCGGCGATCGTCTCTCCGCGGATGCGGCTCTCCGCGAAGGCCACGTCCTCCGGAATCTCGCGGTCCAGGTGGTGACACACCATGAGCATGTCCAGGTGCTCATCCAGCGTGTTCACCGTGTACGGCCGCGTGGGGTTGGTGGAGCTGGGCAGCACGTTGGGCGCGCCGCACACGCGGATGATGTCCGGCGCGTGGCCGCCGCCCGCGCCCTCCGAGTGGTACGTGTGGATGGTGCGCCCCTTGAACGCCGCCAGCGAGTCATCCACGTAGCCGGACTCGTTCAGCGTGTCCGTGTGGATGGTGACCTGCACGTCCTCCGCGTCCGCCAGCGTGAGGCACGTGTCGATGGCCGCGGGCGTGGTGCCCCAGTCCTCGTGCAGCTTGAGTCCAATGGCGCCCGCGCGCACCTGGTCCAGCAAGCCCTCCGGCAGGGACGTGTTGCCCTTGCCGGTGAGGCCGATGTTCAGGGGAAGCGTATCCGTGGCCTCCAGCATGCGCGCCAGGTTCCACGCGCCCGGCGTGCAGGTGGTGGCGTTGGTGCCGGTGGCCGGGCCGGTGCCGCCGCCCACCCAGGTGGTGATGCCGCTGGCGATGGCTTCGTCCGCCTGCTGCGGGCTGATGAAGTGGATGTGCGTGTCCAGGCCGCCCGCGGTGAGGATGAGCCCTTCGCCCGCGATGACCTCCGTGGTGACGCCCACCACCATGCCCGGCGTGACGCCCGCCATGACGTCCGGGTTGCCCGCCTTGCCGATGGCGAAGATGCGCCCCGCCTTGATGCCCACGTCCGCCTTGAAGATGCCCGTCCAGTCCACCACGAGCGCGTTGGTGATGACGCAGTCGAGCGCGTCCGCGTCGCCCGTGCCCGCGCGCTGGCCCATGCCTTCGCGCAGCACCTTGCCGCCGCCGAACTTGCACTCGTCGCCGTAGACGGTGGCGTCGCGCTCCACCTGGAGCCACAGGCCGGTGTCCCCCAGCCGCACCCGGTCCCCCGTGGTGGGACCGAACATGTCCGCGTAGTGACGCCTGTCCAGCTTGCGGCTCATGAGCGGCCCTCCTCTTCGCGTTCTTCCTCGTGACCGAAGCCCCGGGCGCGCACGGCCTCCAGCAGGCGCTCACGGCCTTCGTCGGACACCTTGCCGCTGCCCAGCGCGTTGCCGCCGCGCACCACCTGCTCGCCCGCGATGGGGACCAGCGGCACCGTCTTCACCTCGCCGGGCTCGAAGCGCACCGCCGTACCCGCGGGGATGTCCAGCCGGTGGCCGTAGGCGCGGCCCCGGTCGAACACCAGCGCGCGGTTCACTTCCGCGAACGCGTAGTGGCTGCCCACCTGGATGGGCCGGTCGCCCCGGTGCGTGACGCGCAGGGTAATGGCCTCGCGGCCCGCGTTGAGCTCCAGCGCGCCCTCCGCCGCGCGCACGGCGCCGGGCGCACCTTCCGGCGACGCGGCGGGCACCGTGAAGCGCTCCAGCGGCGGCACCGGCAGGAAGCTGCCGTAGAGCGCCAGCGACAGGTCCCCGTGCTCCGCCACCACCGGGTGGTGCACGGTGACGAGCTTGGTGCCGTCCGGGAAGGTGCCCTCCACCTGCACCTCCGCCAACATCTCCGGCACGCCGTCCATCACCTGCGCGCGCCCCAGGAACCGGCGCCCCAGGTCCATCAACTCCGCCACGCTCCTGCCGTCACGGATGTACTCCAGCAACTGCGTGGCGATGAGCGCCACCGCCTCCGGGTAGTTGAGGCGCAGGCCTCGCGCCAATCGCTTCTGGGCGACGACGCCCGCCTGGTGCAAGAGCAGCTTGTCCACGTCACGGGGGGACAGATGCATGAGGCCGACTCCCTCGGTTCTTCCGGGTGCGGGATGCGCCGACCCGTCAGACCCTAGCGCGACGCGTCAGCGTGGGCCAGGATGGGGGCCCCTCGCGCCGTTCTCCCCCTCTGGAGTCCCCCATGAAGAGCTTCAAGGCCGGCTTCCCCAAGACGCCCAAGGCGCCTCCCGCTCCGCCGAAGACGACGAACACGGTGGCCCAGCCGACCTTCTCGAAGCCGGGCACGACGGCCGCGAAGCCGACGACGCCCACGGGCTCACCGAGTGTCTCCCGGCCGACAACGCCCACCGGGACGACGCCCCAGGGTGACGCGTTCAAGCCGTCCGGCAGCCCCCAGGCCTCGTCGTCGCGCCCGAACATCGACGCGAGCTCGCTCCAGGGTCCGCAGCTGCCATCGCCCAACCGCTCCGAGAGCGACATCGCGGACATGGCCCTGGGCCGCACGCCGGGCAAGGGCAAGGCCGCGGCGCCGCGCCCTGAAATCCAGAAGCTGGTCGAGGACATGAAGCTGGAGAACCCGGGCGCGGAGGTGCTGCGCTACACGGACCAGGGCGGCCACCCGATGCTGAAGCAGCCGGGCCTGCCCGCGGGCACGGACGCGGGCGTGTGCAGCGCGATGACCTCCGAGTGGATCCGCACCGGCAAGGAGGCGGGCGGTGACCCGATGAAGGGCTCGCAGGCGTTCGGCAAGCTGACGGACAACCACTTCGGCAAGCTCATCGACAAGCAGCACGCCGAGCACCTGCAGAGCGACGCCCTCACGAAGCTCAACGGCGCGCACCTGGCCGACATCGAGAAGCTCCAGGACGGCGTGGAGCAGCTCAAAGGCAAGAGCGCCCAGCGCAAGCAGATCAACGAGCTGCTCACCAACCCCGGCCTGTCGCTGGAGCAGCGCCAGGGCCTGGAGGCGCAGCGCGGCCAGCTGACCCTGGAACTCAAGGAGGGCATGGCCCAGCTCGGCCCGCAGAAGGACGCCATCGCCCGGAAGCAGGAGGCCATCTCCGACCTGGTGGGCGACTTCCGCACGGGCCGCGGCGGCGGCCACCCGGGCGTGAAGGTGCAGGACTTCGAGCCCATCACCCCCGACACCTTCGCGCAGAAGCTGTACGACGGCACGAAGGAGAACGGCCACTACCGCATCGGCCTGCGCAAGTCGGGCGAGGCCGCAGAGGGCCACGTGCTGGGCCTGCACAAGACGGACGGCCCGAACCGCCTGCTGGACGCGAACACCGCCGAGTGGAAGACGAACAACCACAAGGACGCCATCAACCTGACGGCGGATCACATCGACCAGCTGTACAAGAACTACAGCACGTTCGACATCACCCGCTATTAGTCACACCCGTCGGGCCCACGGATCATCTCCCAGCAGGCCCGGCAGGAAGGACAGCCAGTCGCGCGTGGTGCCGAGCAGCGTCTCCAGCGACACGGCCGCCACGCGCAGCAGCAGGCCGTCCTCGCCCAGGGGGCTGGCGGAGACCACCTCCCGGGCGCGAGGCTTCACCGGCAGGCCCGCCACGCGCGCGGCCAGGGACTCCCGCGCGTCCTTCAACGCGGGCCCCACCAGCAGCACGGACGCCAGCGCGTCGAAGCGGCCCAGCCGCTCCGGCAGCGCGCCGTGCGCGGGGTCCAGCACCCAGCGCTCATCCACCAGCGCGCGCCCTTCCCTCGCGACGCACAGGCGCGAGGCGTAGTGCAGGAAGGCCCAGCGCTCGCCCCGGGCGCTGCGGCCCGCCGTCACCACGTCCACGAGCACCAGCGACGCGCCCGGTGACAGCGTCACGTCCAACGTCTGGGAATAGCGGGCGCCGGTGAAGCAGACGGTGGGGTCCGGCACCCACGCCAGCAGCGCGTCCCGGCCCACGCGCGCGACGAGGTCGCTGCGGCAACCGTTGGGCGAGCGGTAGACCCGGTTCGCCCCCTGCGTCGCGAGCAGCGCGGATGCGCCGTCCGCCACGTCCACCTCCAGCCGCAGGTGGTCCCCGTCCACCAGCCCGCCACCGAAGGAGCTGGTATAGGCCCACGCCGCGTGGCCGTGGTTGCGCGGCGTGAGCAGCCGCAAGGGGCTGTGCGCCAGCGCGGTGCGCACCACGGTGCGGGGCCCCGAGCGCTCGAACGCGAGCCGCGCGACGCCCGCGCGCTCCGGGCCGGGAAGAGCGAAAGTCACCCTTCCCTTCTAGCACGCGAGCCGCTCCGGAAAGCCGCGCACCGCGCCTGCGTAGCGTTCCGCGCTACAGCCCCTTCCTCGCGACAGACGTGAGACTCACTGGCACGCAACCTGCTCTTGGGGCGGCCCGCCAAATCTGACATCGCGTGTCAGAAATGGCGGAACCCCTCTTCCCAAGGGACAGCACCATGCACCGTCGTTCCTCCCGAGCACCCTGGCTTCGAGCCCTGACCCTCTCCTCGTTCGCCGTGGGCGGCCTCTTCGTGGCCGCGCCCGCCCACGCCGCTGAAACGCGCGAGATGCCTGCCACCATCGTCAACGTGTCCATGCAGGACGGCGAGCTGACCGCGCGCATCCGCTGGTCCGCGGAGTCGAAGTCCCTGCCCGGGGAGGTGGAGGTCCTGTCCTATGACGGCACGGAGAAGATCACCGCGGGCGAGCGGCTTTCGCCCAAGGCCGGCGAGGAAGTGGAGGTGAAGCTGTCCGGCGCGGTGCAGGAGCCGTGGGAGACGGGCTGGGCCCAGCGGCTCGTCGTGCGTGAGGCGCAGGGCCGGGAGCTGGCGAGCCAGCCCTATGACGTCAGCCTCGCCTGCGAGGACGAGAAGACCTGCCAGTTGACGGCCGCGCCGGGCATCTCCGCCAGCCGCGAGGTCCTGCACGTGAGCAACGCCCTGCAGAAGACCCTCGGCGCCATCGAGAAGGAGATGGGGACGAAACAGTTCGACCTGGTGCGCGAGGTGGCCCGGCGTGAGCCCTCGCTGTACGGCGAGGCCCTGAGCTACGCCCACGGCCTGATCAAGATCGGCCCCGCCGAGGGTTGCCAGTGCTCCTGGGAGGCGTCCTACTCGCGCACCAACTCCTCGGGAACGAGCCTGGGCGCGGCGCACAACCTGTACTCGCGCCCCCTGTCCCAGAACAAGCCCTCCAACGCCCGCCTGACCACGCAGGGCAGCAGCCGCGTCACCCTGACCCTCCACTGCACGTCGCTGGCCTCCATCCTCACGCAGGAGTTCGGCATCCGGCAGCCCGGCGGGCTGGTGAAGCCCGTGCGCATGCTCCAGCCCGTCTACAGCACCTGTGCCGGGACGTGCAGCGGCCGGTTCAGCCACTTCGGCCGCATCACCGGCAAAGCGACCGCGCAGAGCACCACCC
>NZ_RAWC01000002.1:0-112443 GCF_003611685.1 Corallococcus sp. CA049B
CAACGACCCCAACCCCATCCCCACGGAGAGCCCGGGCCTGGGTGACTACGCGGCGCGGGCCGAGTGGGAGCTGAAGCTCAACGCCGCGCGCGCCATCCAGGGCGTGCCGGGCGTGCCGCACAACGACATCCCGGACGGCCTGGACACGTACGACCACTTCCTGCACGGCAACGGGGCGGACCGGCACTTCGACTACGAGCGCTTCGTCAGCACGGACCCCGCCGGCCAGGCGGTGCTCACCAACTCCACGCGCGACACGCAGCAGGCGGCGGAGGCGACCTACAACCAGATGATCGCCCAGGACCCGTCGCTCGCGGGCAAGCCGGTGACGTTCCAGATTACCGGCTCGCAGATTGGCGTGGGCTCCAGCGAGCAGTTCCCCTACCCGGAGACGGAGAACTGGCAGAAGGCGATTGGCGGCCACTCCGTCTGGAACAGCGCGACGGTGACGGTCTACCCGCCGGAGACGCCGGGCGGGAAGCCCCGCTTCGAGATGGACATGACGCTCCACGCGGAGGACCGCTACAACTTCAACCCGGGCCAGCAGGACATCAACACCGGCACGCCGGACGCGGCCAACGGCCGGCTGGAGCAGACGGGCCTGGGGCACCAGTACACCAACTACGGCACGCTCCAGCGGCACGTGACGTGGGACCAGGGGAGCCCCGAGAATGCGACGTCGCGGCCCATCGGTGGCCGTTAGGCGCACGCTGGCGACCACCCTGCTCGCGGGGTGTGTTTCGCTGGCCTGCGACAAACCCTCAGGGGGGAATGCATCCATGACGACACAGACGGCCGCGCCTGCGGCGAAGACGGGAACGGACCTGGAGACGCTGGAGAAGACCGTGACGCTGCCGCGCCGCCCCCAGGCGGTGCAGTGGCGCATGTCTCCGCGCGGCGTCCCCGGCGGCCTGGGCCCCACGGACACGCAGTTGCTCGCGGTGCTGGAGTACCCGGCGGCGGAAGCCCAGGCGCTCCAGGCCGGGCTGAAGCCCACGCGGCTGACGGTGAAGCTGGAGGACGGCGGGTGGCTGCCGGAGGCCACCCGGGAGGCCCTGAAGGGCGCCACCGCCTACGACGCGGCGCCCTTCTTCAAGGGCTCGCTGCGCCAGGGCACCGTGTTCCAGCTGCCCCAGTCGAGCACCTTCGTGCTGGTGCTCTTCAGCAGCTGAGAGCCCGCGCGGCGCGCAGGAAACAGCAGGGCCCGGCCGCGGACACCCGCGCCCGGGCCCTTCGCCTCTCGGGGGCTACGTCGTGCCTTCGGGCCGGCCCGTCTTCTGGGGCGTGGCCCCCGTGTGGCGGACGTTGCCCCGCGCGCCGGACTTCCCCCCCGCGCGGCTGTCCGAGCTGTTGATGATGGCGCTCGCGAGCAGGAAGGCGTTGAGGCGCAGCTGCATGAAGTTGTGCTCCACCTTCGGCGGCTGCTGCATGCGCAGGGTGCGGTCCTCCCCCTGCTGGTGCCTGGGCCACTCCGTCGCGGACGCGGGCGCACCGGTGCGGGCGAACTGGAGCATCCAGTTGCTCACCTGGCGCGAGTACGCACGGTCCTCGTCGGTGAGCACGTCCTGGGTGGGCGGGCAGCGGGCCACCGTGTCCAGGAAGTACGGGATGTCCGAGCCGTGCGGGACGCCGTCGGGGTACTCCGGGCGCAGCTCGGCGGCGGTGTACTCGAAGTAGAAGCGCCACGCGTCGGAGACCTTGTTGTGCAGGTCCGCCACCTGCCGGGGGATGAGCGTGAAGACGATGTCGCGGCACACCTGCCGCGCCAGCTCCTCGTCCGGTGACACGCCCGGGTAGAGCAGGCCGATGGGGACGTTGTTGTCCCGGAGCGCCTGGAGGATCTCCATGGGGTCGCGGCCCATGGCGGTCATCACGCTCACGTCATCGCTGGTGCTGCCCAGGATGAGCGGCACGCGCGCCTGCTGCTGCGCCTTGAAGGTGGACAGGATGGACTGGGGCAGCACCGTGTCGCCGCACACGGCCACGGGCGCCAGCGAGTGCTCCGGCGCCTGCTGCCAGAAGGACTCCGCGGACAGCTGGCGCATGCGCTCCGGCGTCGCCTCCGCGTCCGGCACGCCCATGTCGCGGATCAGCGCCTGGCCCTTGAGCAGCGCCTTGTCCAGCGGCATCTCGTCCAGGCCGTACACGCTCATCGCGACGCCCCGGTGGAACAGCGGCTTCGCGGACTCCATGCAGAAGAGGGACAGCACGCTCTTGGCGCCCGCGGACTGGCCCATGAGGGTGACGTTGCCCGCGTCCCCGCCGAACTTCGCGATGTTGCGGTTCACCCACTGGAGCGCGGCGACCTGATCCAACAGGCCGAAGTTGGCGGCGCCGCCGCCCGGCTCCTTCTGGAGCGCCGGGTGGGCCAGGAAGCCCAGGTGGCCCAGGCGGTAGTTGAGCGTGACGAGGATGGCGTCCCGGGACGCCATGGGCACGCCGTCGTACGGGGGCAGGCCGCTGGCGCCAATCACATACGCGCCGCCGTGGATCCACACGATGACGGGCAGCTTCGCCTGGGGGTCCACGCGAGGCGTCCAGACGTTGAGGTAGAGACAATCCTCGCCCATCGGGTACGGGTCGCCGCCGCCGCCCGCGATGCAGCCGTCGCGAGACTGGAGCGAGGACTTGCCGAACGTGGACGCCTGCCGGAGGTGCTTCCAGGGCACGACCGGGGCGGGAGGACGCCACCGCAGCGCGCCCACGGGAGGCTGGGCGTAGGGAATGCCCTTGAAGGCATACACCCCTTCTTCCACGACGCCTTGGAGCTGTCCTTCGACCGTGCTGACGACGGGAGCCGACTGCTGGACCATGTTTGGAACCCCCCACGAGACCCGGCGCCAGGGCCGGGCCGGTGCGAAGTAGAGGTTTCATCCATGCGAGTCAATGCATTGGATTCCAAAGGAAATCACCCGTCCGCCAGCCGACGCGCCCCCCGACTCCAGAGCATCAGGGCAATGCCCTACCGGCTTCCCGTGTCATGGCGGGCCTCCGCGAGGATTCCAACCTGGGAGAATGTCAGACTCAGCACATCCTGTTGGGACCCAAAGGCGATGCTGTAACATCCTGCATGTTGTCCGAGCGCCGACACCCCAGCCAGACGCCAATCCCTGATTCGCCAAGGCTTTCCGGCAGTTCCTGACAAGAGACAGCCCTGTGTCAAAAACAGACAAACTCGCCTTCCCGGACCCACCGGACGTGGGCCCCGTTGCGTCCGCAGTGCGGGAGGAATCGCCGTGGCTCACGGACCGGGTGTCGGCCCGGGCCCTTGAGGCGCCCGAAAGCCTGGCATTGGCCGGGGAGGACGAGCGGCTGACGTATGGCCAGTTGGAGGCGCGAGCGGAGGCCCTGTCGGCCCAGCTCCAGGCGCTGGGCGTGGGGCCGGAGGACCGGGTGGGCGTGTGCGCGCGGCGCGGCTCCGAGCTGCTCATCGCGCTCCTGGGCACGCTCAAGGCGGGCGCCGTCTACGTTCCGCTGGAGGGCGCGTGGCCGGCGGAGCGGCTCTCGAACGTGCTGGAGGACGCGGGCGTCCGGGTGCTCGTGCTCGACTCGCGGCAGGCGTCATTGCCGGGGCAGGGAGAGCGGCGCACCGTCACCGTCGACCGTTCGGTGGCGCTGCCCGTGGGCGACCGGGCCCGCGCGGCGCCGCGAAGGCCCCTCACGCCGGAGCGGCTCGCGTACATCATCTACACGTCCGGGACGACGGGGCGCCCCAAGGGCGTGGCCGTCACCCACGGGGCGGTGCGGCACTTCGCGGAGGCGTTCGGGCGCGAGTTCGCGCTGACGTCCGATGACCGCGTGTCGCTCCTCGCGTCCCCCGCGTTCGACGCCTCCGTGCTGGAGGTGTGGCCCGCGCTGTCCGCCGGCGCCAGCCTCCACGTCGCGGACGACACCGTGCGGCTGGTGCCGGAGCGCCTCCAGCAGTGGCTGGTGCAGCGGGCCATCCACGTCTGCTTCCTCACCACCGCGTTGGGGGAGCAGCTCGCCTCACTGCCCTGGCCCGCAGCTCCAGCCCTGCGCGCGCTGCTCATCGGCGGCGAGTCCCTGCGCGTCCGTCCCCATGCATCCGCGCCCTTCGCGGTCTTCAACTGCTACGGCCCCACGGAGACCGCCGTCTTCGTGACGCGCGAGCGGGTCCTCCCGGAGGGTTCCGGTTCACCCTCCATTGGCAGGCCCCTGGAGGGCGTCTCCATCCACCTGCTCGACACGGCGCTGCGGCCGGTGGCGCCCGGAGCGCCGGGGGCCCTCTTCATCGGAGGGGCGACCCTGGCTCGCGGCTACTGGGGCGACCCGCCCCACACGGCGCGCCAGTTCCTGCCGGATCCCTTCAGCAGCGTGCCGGGAGCGCGGATGTACCGCACGGGCGACCTGGCCCGGCTGCGTGATGACGGCGCGCTGGAGTTCCTGGGCCGCGCGGATCACCAGGTGAAGCTGCGCGGGTTGCGGATCGAGCTGGAGGAGCTCGACACCGCCCTGGCCCGGATTCCGGAGGTGCGCGCGAGCGTGAGTGTCGTGCGTGAGGATCCAGGCACGGAGCGCCGGCTGGTCGCCTACGTCGTCGCCCGCGGAGCCGTCACGCCCGCGACGCTGCGCCAGGGCCTGCGCGCGATGCTGCCCGAGCCGTGGGTTCCCTCCGCGTTCGTGTTCCTGGAGTCCCTGCCACTCACGGCCGCCGGCAAGGTGGACCGCGCCGCCCTCCCCGCTCCAGAAGCCGCGCCACGGCCTGTTTCCTCCGACGCTGGCCTCACGCCCACCGAAGCGCGGCTGCTCCCCGTGTGGCGTCAGGTGCTGCGGCTGGAAGCGATTGGCAGGGACGAGCACTTCATGGACCTGGGCGGGCACTCGCTGCTCGCCGCCCGGCTGGCGACGGAGCTCCACCGGCAGCTGGGCCGGGACGTGCCGCCGCGCGCCGTCCTGGAGGCAGGGACGCTCGCGGGACTGGCCCGCTGGCTGGACGCCGGCCCCGCGTCGCCGCCGCCTCGGGTCCTGCGTGCTCCGGACGCGGACGGCCCGCTGTCGTTCGCGCAGGAGCGGCTGTGGATCATCGACCAGCTCGTCGACGACGCCGCGCTCTACAACACGTCCGTGCGGCTGCACTTCCACGGGCCGCTCGACGTCGCCGTGCTGGAGCGTGCCCTCACCGAGGTGCTGCGCCGCCACGAGGTGCTGCGGACGGGCTTCGTCTCCCGCGACGGCCAACCCCGGCTGCGCGTCGTCCCCCCTGGCCCCTTTCCGCTGACGGTGGTGGACCTGGACGGGGTCGCGGATGCCGCGGCCACCGCGCACGCGCGTGAGCAGGCGCAGGCGCTCCACCCCTTCGACCTGCACCAGCCGCCACTCCTGCGGGGGCTGCTGCTGCGGTGGGACGCCCGCCGCGCCCAGCTGCTGCTGACCGCGCACCATGCGGTCTTCGACGGCGCCTCCGTGGACCTGCTGCTCCGTGAGCTGGAGGCGCTCTACCCCGCCTTCGCGCGGGGGCTCGCGTCGCCGCTGTCGGCCCTCCCCGTCCAGGCGCGCGACGTCGCCGCATGGGAGCGCGAGCAACTCCAGGGCGCCACACGGGAACGGCTGCTGTCGTACTGGACGGAGCACCTGGGCGGCGAGCCGCCGGTGCTGACGCTCCCCACGGACCACCCGCGTCCGCCCGCCCAGACGTTCCGTGGCGCCACGTTGACCCGCGATGTGCCCCGGGGCCTGCTCGCGGACCTGGAGGCGCTGGGACGGCGCGCGCAGGCCACGCCGTTCATGGCCCTGCTCGCGGCGTTCTCCGCATGGCTGTCGCGCTACTCCGGCCAGCGGGACGTGGTGGTGGGCACGCCCTACGAGTCCCGAGCCCCCTCCGAGGCCCGGGGGTTGATGGGCTTCTTCGTCAACACGCTCGCGCTGCGGGTGGACCTCCAGGGCACTCCGTCGTTCCGCGAGCTGCTCGTGCGCGTGCGCAAGGTGGCGCTCGATGGCTATGCGCACGGCGCGCTGCCCTTCAACGACGTCCTGGGGGCCTTCGGCGCGCGGCGCGAGCTGTCCCATGCGCCGCTGTTCCAGGTGATGCTGGTGGTGCAGGACCGCGTCGCGCCGGCCACGCTCCAGCCGGGGCTGACCGCCGCGCCGGGCGGAGAGGTGCACACCGACAAGGCCCGCTTCGACCTCACGCTCGTGGTCGACTTCCCTCCGGGGGGCCCCACCTTCTCGCTCGAGTACAACACCGACCTGTTCGCGCCAGGGACCGCCGCGCGGATGCTGGAGCACTTCACGGCGCTCCTGGGCGCGGCCATCTCCAGGCCGGATGCCCCCTTCGACACGCTGCCCATGCTCTCCATGCAGGAGCGCCAGCGGATGCTGGAGGCCTGGAACGACACCGGCCATCCGCCGCCCTCGGGTTGCAGCCACACCCTCTTCGAGGCCCAGGCGCGCCGTGAGCCCGGGAAGGTCGCCGTGCGGTCCGGGGGCGTGTCCTGGACCTACGGAGCGCTGGAGGCCCGCGCGAACCAGGTCGCCGCCCACCTGCGGAGCCTGGGCGTGGGGCCGGAGGTGCGCGTCGGGCTGTTGATGGAGCGCAGCCCGGAGCTGGTCTGCGCGGTGCTCGGCATCGCGAAGGCGGGCGGCGTCTACGTCCCGTTGGATCCCGCCCATCCCGACGACCGGCTCACGTTCATGATGACCGACTCGCGAATGCGCGTCGTCGTCTCCGGCTCCGGGCTGGGCGCTCGCGCGGACGCCCTGGCCGCGGGCCTCGCTTCCAGGGGAGGCCTTGCGCCGGCGGTGGTGGACGTGGTGCGCGACGCGCAGGTGCTGGCGAGACAGCCGGCGGCGCCCCACGACAGCGGCGTGGGACCGGAGCACCTCGCGTACGTCATCTACACGTCGGGTTCCACGGGACGGCCCAAGGGCGTGGAGGTGGAGCACCGGGCCTTCTACAACCTGGTGCTCGCGAAGATTGACGGCTTCGGCATCTTCCCGGACAGCACCGTGCTGCAGTTCGTGTCGTTCGGGTTCGACGTCTCCGTGTCGGACGTGTTCATGACGCTCGCGGTGGGCGCGACCCTGCTCCTGCGCCCCGCGGACGTGGTGGGCGGCGCGGAGCTGGCCACGCTGCTGCGCGACGAGGCCGTCACCGTCATCGTCCTGCCCGCGTCGGTGCTGGCCACCCTGCCCGCCACGGAGCTGCCCGCGCTCATGTCCGTCATCGCGGGCGGAGAGGCGTGCTCCGCCGGGCTCGTCGACCGCTGGGCGCCGGGCCGCCGCTTCATCAACGCGTATGGCCCCACGGAGACGACCATCTGCACCACCATGGCCCGCTGCCAGCCCGGCGGCGGCGCTCCGCCCATCGGCCGTCCCATCCCGCATGCCCGGGTGTACGTGCTCGACGCGCGGCTGGAGCCCGTGCCGCCCGGCGTCACGGGCGAGCTCTACATCGGGGGCGCGGGGCTCGCGCGCGGCTACCTGGGCCGGGCTGACCTCACCGCGGACCGCTTCATCCCCAACCCCTTCGCGCGCGTGCCCGGCGAGCGGCTGTACCGCACGGGCGACCTCGCGCGCTTCCTGCCGGACGGCTCGCTGATGTTCGTGGTCCGCGTGGACGACCAGGTGAAGCTCCGCGGCTTCCGCATCGAATTGGGCGAGATTGAAGCCACCCTGCGTCAGCACCCTGGCGTGCACGAAGCCCTGGTGACCGTGCACGAGCGGGGCCCGGGCGGCCAGCAGCTCATCGCCTACGTCCTGGGCACTCCCGGCACGCCCGTGGCCCTGGACGGGCTCCCGCGCTTGCTGCGCGAGCGCCTGCCCGAACACATGGTGCCCTCCGCCTTCATCGCCCTGGACGCGTTCCCCCGCACGCCGAACGGCAAGGTGGATCGCCGCGCGCTGCCCGTGCCCGCGCATGACGCCAACGCACGGAGCTCGCCGCCCGTCGCTCCACGCACCCTCACCGAGGAGATCCTCGTGGAGCTCTGGTGTGAGGTGTTGCGCCTGCCCACGGTGGGCGTGGAGGACGACTTTTTCGCGCTGGGCGGCCAGTCCATCCTCGCCGCGCAGGTCATGGCGCGCGTGCGCGAGCGCTTCGAGGTGCCCCTCTCCGTGAGGGCGCTCTTCGAGTCCCCCGTCCTCGCCGCGCTCGCCGAGCGCATCGAGCAGGCGCTGATGGCCGACATTGATGCGCTCAGCGACGAAGAGGTCGCCGAGGCGCTGGCCCCCGGCGCCTCCCGCGCATCCTGAAGCACCGCTCCCTCCTCGCCACCCCCGAGAAGCCATCACGATGAGCGACCCCAATCCGAGTTTGGATGCCCGCAGGGCCTTGCTGGAGAAGCGCCTGGAGAAGGCGCGGGCGAAGGAAGCCCGCGCGCCCGTCATTCCACGCCGTCCCCCGAACGAGGAGCCGCCCATCTCCTCCGTGCAACGGCGGCTGTGGTTCCTGGGTCAGTGGGAAGCGGGCAGCGCCGCGTACAACATCCCGCTCGCGCTGCGCCTCACCGGAGCCCTCCACGCGGAGGCGCTGGAAGCCGCGCTCCAGGAGATCGCGCGCCGCCATGAGGTCCTGCGCACGACCTACGCGACCCGCGACGACGCCCCCGCGTTGGTGACACATCCCGCGGGCCGGGTGACGCTCACCCGGCACGAGGTGACACCGGAGCGCTCCGGCCTCGAACAGGTCCAGGCCGCCGTCGAGGCCCGTGCGCGCCATCCCTTCGCGCTGGAGCACGACCTGCCGCTGCGCGCGGACCTGTGGCGCGTGGGCGACGCGGAGCACGTGCTGCTGCTCACGCTGCACCACATCGCCGCGGACGGCTGGTCCATGGGCGTGCTGCTGAAGGAGCTGGGCGCGCTCTACGCGGCGTTCGTCGCGGGCCAGCCCTCGCCGCTGCCGGAGCCGGCCCTCCAGTACGCGGACTTCGCGCACTGGCAGAACGCGAGCATGTCTGGTGACGCCCTCGCATCCCACCTGGCGGCATACCAGGCCCGGCTCCAGGGTGCGCCCGCGCTGCTGGAGCTGCCCACGGACCGGCCGCGTCCACCGGTGCGCACCTCGAACGGCGCCATCGAGCCCTTCGACCTCACGCCCGCGCTGTCCCAGGCGGTGCGGGCGCTGGCGCAGCGAGAGCGAGTCACCCCGTTCGTCGTCCTGCTCTCCAGCCTGAGCGCCCTGTACCACCGATACACGGGCCAGGAGGACCTCGTCCTGGGCACGACCGTGGCCGGGCGTGACGCCTCCGGACTGGAGGGCCTGGTGGGCTGCTTCGTCAACACGCTGGCCCTGCGCACGCGGCCCGTGGGCAGGGCGAGCACGCGCGAGTTGCTCCAGAAGGTGCGCGAGGAGTTCCTCGCCGTCGCGGACCACCAGGCGCTCCCGTTCGAGAAGCTGGTGGAGGCGACGACGTCCGGGCGCGACCTGGCGCACGGCCCGCTCTTCCAGGTGCTGCTCTCCGTCAACAACATCCCCCGGAGCACACCCACGCTCGCGGACCTGGGCGTGGAGGAGCTGCCGCTCGACACGCGCACGTCCAAGTTCGACCTGAGCTGGTCCGTGGACGACGTGGACTCGGGCCTCACCGGCTCCGTGACGTACAACACCGACCTCTTCGAGCGGGACACCGTCGTGCGCATGGTGGGCCACCTGCGCGAGCTGCTCGCGGGCATGGCGGCGCGGCCGGAAGCGCCCCTGTCCACCCTGCCCCTGCTGCCTCCTGACGAGTACGCCCGCATCGTCCGCGACTGGAACGCGACGCGGGCGGAGTACCCGCCCGCGCTGGACGTGGTGCAGCGCTTCGAAGCCCACGTGGACCGCACGCCGGACGCCCCGGCCGTGGCCTTCGAGGGCCGCCGCTACTCCTACCGGGAGCTGGACGCGCGCGCATCGCGGCTGGCGCACCACCTGCGCGGCCTGGGCGCGGGGCCCGAGTCCCGCGTGGGCCTCTACCTGGAGCGCTCGCTGGACACGCTGGTGGGCGTGCTCGGCATCCTGAAGGCGGGCGCGGCCTACGTGCCCGTCGACCCGTCGTACCCGGCGGACCGCGTGCGCTTCATGCTGGAGGACGCGGGCGCGCGCATCGTCGTCACCGAGGCGCACCTCGCGGATGCGCTCCAGGGCTCGCCTTCACTGGGCGCCGTCTGCCTGGACCGGGACGCGGATGTCCTCGCGCGCCAGCCCGCCACGCGGCCCGCGCGGCGCCACGGGCTGGAGCACCTGATGTACGTGCTCTTCACCTCCGGCTCCACGGGCAAGCCCAAGGGCGTGGCCGTGGAGCACCGCACCTACGGCAACTACCTGGAGGGCATCCTGCGCCGGCTGGACGCGCCGCCCGCCAGCCACTTCGCCATCGTCTCCACCTTCGCGGCGGACCTGGGCACGACCATGGTCTGGGGCGCGCTCACGACGGGCGGCTGCCTGCACGTCCTGTCGCACGACCGCGCGGCGGATCCCGCGGCGTTCGCGGACTCCCTGAAGCACCACCCCATCGACGTGCTGAAGCTGGTCCCCAGCCACTTCGAGACGCTGCGCTCCCTGCGCGCGCTGCCGGACCTGCTGCCCCGCGCGAGGCTCGTCTTCGCGGGCGAGCCGTGCCCGTGGGAGCTGGTCGCCGCCATCCGGCAGGCCGCGCCGGACCTGATCATCCAGAACCACTACGGCCCCACGGAGACGTCCGTGGCCACGCTGACCTACGTGCCGCCGCCCTCGCCGCCCGCGCACCGGGGCCCGTCGCTGCCGCTGGGCAGGCCCCTGGGCAACACGCGCGTGTACGTGCTGGACGCGCGGGGACAGCCCGTCCCCGTCGGCGTCCCGGGCGAGTTGCACGT
This sequence comes from Corallococcus sp. CA049B, assembly GCF_003611685.1. Taxonomy (NCBI): domain Bacteria; kingdom Pseudomonadati; phylum Myxococcota; class Myxococcia; order Myxococcales; family Myxococcaceae; genus Corallococcus; species Corallococcus sp. CA049B. Next base: position 10,789 of record NZ_RAWC01000002.1, read on the forward strand.
CGGCGGCGCGGGCGTCACGCGAGGCTACCTGGGGCGTCCGGCCCTCACCGCGGAGCGCTTCATCCCGGACCCCTTCGGCGACACGCCGGGAGGCCGCCTGTACCGCACGGGAGACCTGGCGCGGTTGGGGCCGGACGGCACGGTGACGTTCCTGGGCCGCATCGACCACCAGGTGAAGATCCGCGGCTACCGCATCGAGACGGGTGAAATCGAAGCGCTCATCCAGGTCCACGCGGGCGTCCGGGACGCGGTGGTGCTGCTGCGCGAGGACACCCCCGGAGACAAGCGGCTGGTGGCGTACCTGGTGCTCGAGGAAGCCGGGGCCTCCACGGCGGACGCGGTCCTCACGGCCGTGCGCACGGGCCTGCGGGCCGCGCTGCCGGACTACATGGTGCCTGGCGCCTTCGTGGTCATCCCCACGCTGCCCCTCAACCCCAACGGCAAGCTGGACCGCTTCGCCCTGCCCGCCCCCAGCGCGGAGCGCGCGCCGTCCGCCGGGCCCCGCGTGGCGCCGCGCGACGAGTGGGAGGCCCACATCGCGACCGTCTGGGCCGGCGTGCTCGGCGTGAGCGAGGTGGGCATCGACGACAACTTCTTCGAGCTGGGCGGCGAGTCCTTCAAGGCGGTGCGCGCGGTGCGCGGCATGGGTCGCGACGTGAGCGTGATGGACCTGTTCCGCTTCCCCACCGTGCGCAAGCTGGCGGAGCACCTGTCGCGAGGCACCGCGCGGAAGCAGGGCCTGCTCCACCGGCTGACGAAAGCGGACGCGAAGCCGGACGGCGTCACCTGGGTGTGCGTGCCCTTTGGCGGAGGCAGCGCCATCTCCTATCTCCACCTCGCGGAGCGGATGGCCGCGAAGGACGCGCTCTACGCGGTGGAGCTGCCCGGGCACGACTACGCCCGCCGGGACGACGCGCTCCAGCCCTTCGACACCGTCGCGCGCCAGGTGGCTGAAGAGGTCATCCAGCGCGTTACGGGCCCCATCCTGCTCTATGGCCACTGCCTGGGCGCGGCGATGGCCGTGGCGGTGGCGCGGCACCTGGAGGAGCGCGGGGCACCGCTGCTGGGCATCATGGTGGGCGGCTCGTTCCCGATGCCGCGACTGCCGGGCGCGTTGTTCGACATCATCAGCAGGGTGCTGCCCACGGACGGCCTGGTGTCCACGCGCTCCATCGTGGACGGCCTGCTGGTGACGGGCGGCGCCTCTGGCGGCGAGGACCCGGCGGAGCTGGAGTTCCTGGCGCGCAACATGCGCCACGACGGCCGGGAGGCGGAGGACTTCTACACGCGCGCCTACCGGGGCGAGACAGGCCCGCCCCTGCGCACGCCCCTGGTCTGCGTGGTGGGCGAGCGCGACCGCGCGACGGAGTTCCACCAGGAGGAGTTCCTGGAGTGGAGCCGCTTCAGCCGGGCCATCTCGCTGGAGGTCATCCCCCACGCGGGCCACTTCTTCCAGAAGCACCAGGCGGTGGAACTGGCCACGCTGGGCCAGCGCCAGGCCGCGCGCTGGAGGCAGGGCCCCACGGCGGTCGTCGAGCCCGCGCCTGGCCCCGAGGCCCTCGCCACCGGGCGCACGGTCGCGCCGGGCCTGGGCACGTTCCTCACGGTGACGGTGGGACAGCTCGTGTCCATGGTGGGCACGGGCCTGTCCACGTTCGCGCTGGGCGTCTGGGCGTATCAGCACACGGGCGCGGTGTCCGGCTTCGCGCTGATGTCCACGCTGGGCCTCTTGCCCGGCATCCTCGCGCTGCCCATCGCGGGGGCGCTCGCGGACCGGTGGGACCGGCGGAAGATCATGCTCGCCTGTGACGGGCTGACGCTGGCCACGGCCGCTGTCGCCGCCGCGCTGTCGTGGTCCGGGGCGCTCCAGATGGGGCACTTGTATGTCCTGGCCGTGGTGAGCGCGGTGACGAGCGCCTTCCGGCAGCCCGCGTACACGGCGGCCGTGGCCCAGCTCGCGCCCAAGCGATACCTCGGCCACGCGAACGGCTTCGCGCAGCTGGGCGGCGCCACGGGCGTGATGCTGTCGCAGATGCTGGGCGGCGCGCTGATGCTGGCGCTGGGGCTGCACCGCATCCTGCTGCTGGACGTGGCCACCTACGCCGTCGCGCTGGTGACGCTGCTGGCGGTGCGCTTCCCCTCCGCCCTCTTCCGCAAGCAGGAGGAGCCCTTCCTCCAGGAGGTGACGCAGGGCTGGCGCTATCTCCAGAAGCGCCAGGGCCTGCTGGCGCTGGCCGTGTTCTTCGCGCTGGGCAACTTCCTGGCCAGCGTCGCCAACGTGCTGGTGACGCCGCTGGTGCTGTCCTTCTCCTCGGCGGCGCGGCTGGGCTCGGTGATGGCCATGAATGGCGCCGGCATGCTCCTGGGCAGCCTGGTGATGAGCCTCTGGGGCGGCACCCGGCGGCGCATGGACGGCATGATTGGCTTCATCGCGCTGTTCGGCGTCTCCGCGGTGGGCATGGGCCTCAGGCCCGCGCTCGGCTTCCCCATGGTGGGCATGCTGGGCATCGGCGTGTGCACGGCCTTCATCAACGCGCACTGGCTGTCATTGGTGCAGGTGAAGGTCGGGCTGGAGTTGCAGGGCCGCGTGCTGGCGGCGAACCAGATGCTGGCGCGCTCGCTGATGCCGCTGGGGGCGTTCGCCGCGGGCCGGCTGGTGGATGGCGTCTTCACGCCGCTGCTCGCGGATGCACGCGTGGCGTCCGCGCTCGCGCCGCTGTTGGGCGAAGGGCCGGGGCGTGGCATCGCGCTGCTGGTGGTGCTCACCGGCGTGCTGTCCCTGCTGCTGACCGTCCTGGGCTTCCTCTACGCCCCCCTGCGCCGCGTGGAGGACGCGCTGCCGGACGCCATTCCCGACCCCGTCATCCTGGACAAGGACGCCCTGCAACAACAGGCCGACCTCCAGCTGTCGAAGGCCGCCTAGGCACCGCCCCCTTCGAGGACCCCTCCATGCGCGTTCACCCCGACGACGCTTCCTGCTGGCTGTTCGACCTGTCCGACCTCTCCGGCGACCAAGACGCCCCCCCCGGCACCGACCTGCACGTGGCCCGGCAGGCGGTGCACTGGGCCCGCGCGTACCTCGGCGCGCCACACCCGGAGCTGGGACGGCCGGGGCTGGTGTGTCCCTTCGTGCCCCGCTCCCTGGACCTGGCGCTGTTCTTCCCCACCGTCCGCCGCGGCGCGGACCTCACGCCCGGCGACATCGAAGCGACGGTGCTCCGCTACCGCGACTGGTTTCTCCATTTGGAACCGCGCGAGGGGCGGGACGCGCAGTACAAGTCCATCCTCCTCCTCTTCCCAGACCTGCGGCCGGAGGACTACGCGCGCCTCATCGACGGCCCGCAGGAGCGGCTCAAGCCCGCCTTCGTGGCGGACGGGTTGATGGTGGGCCAGTTCCACGGCGCGCCGCCCGCGAACCCCGGCCTGTGGAACCCGGACTTCCGGCCGCTGAAGAGCCCCATGCCCATGCTCGTCATCCGCCACATGGTGACCAGCGACCTGCCCTTCCTCACTGACGCACGCCCGCTGGTGGAGTCCTACGTGGCCCGCTTCAACGGAAGGCTGTCGGCGAAGCAGCAGGAGCTGATTGCCCGGCTGCACCCGGGCGTCCTCGAGCCGCGCTGAGGGACTCGCCCCTGTGCTGAAAGCACGCATGGGACCCGGGTCCAGGCGGCCCGCTCTTTCACTCCGCGCACTGTCTCAGGCGGCGCCGTGCCGGGCCCTCGCTGGCCCGGTCCCCTCCAGGGTGCGCGAGCCACCCGGGCCTGTCTCATGGCGCGCACAGAGGAGCGCTGAACCCTCAAGGTAGGGTCCAGGGACAGGACCCGTGTCACGCCGGCCGTGAGAACAATTTCATGTTTTACGATTCTATCCGGTCCCTCCGTCTGTGTTGTGAACAGCGCGTGAAACGCAGCGGCCGGAGGCACGGCGGGGAGGCATGAGGGACCCATTTTACTTTTGACCCCCTCACGCTGGAGCATGCGTCTCGAATGCGTCGCTCCCGTGTCTTCGCTCTCGACCTACAGCTCCGGCTCACTTCCTTCCGCGGCCCCCGGAAGCCCCTCGCCTCGTGGTTCACGGCGGTGGGGTCCGCGCTGCTGATGCTCCTCGCGTTCGTGCCCGTGGCGCGAGCAGAAGCGACGGCGGCGGCCCAGCCCGCGCTCGACGGGTGGCGCTATCGGTGGGGCGACTCGCCGCTGGACGCTGACGGCGTTCCCGCGTGGGCGACGGAGCCGGAGGACGCGGCGGGCTGGCAGGCCGTGACCGCGCTCCAGGAGCCGCCGGGCCGGGGGACGAACACCTTCCTCTGGCTGAGCATCCCCGTGCCCCAGGGCCCGTGGCTGGAGCCCGCCCTCTTCCTGGGCAACGTCGCCAACGCCTTCGAGCTCTATGCCGGCGGCCAGCGCGTCTACTCCAGCGGGACGCTGGCCCCCGACGGCCAGGAGCTCATGGAGAACATGGTCTGGCACCTGGTGCCCGTGCCGCCCGCGTCGATGGGCCACCGCGTGCTCCTGCGCATCCAGGCCCACGGGCCCGCCATCGGCGTCACGCGCGACGCGAAGGTGGGCTCGCGCCAGGAGCTGCTCGCGGAGGTGACGCGCCTGGGGCTGGCGCCCTTCGTCATGGGGACGCTGCTGCTCGGCATTGGCGCGGTGTCATTGTTCGCCGCCGTCCTGCGCCGCCAGTGGCGGATGCTCGCCGCCCTGACCGTGTTCTCCGCGGGCTCGGGCGCGCTGATGCTCGGCTCCAGCGGCCTGTTCACGGCGCTCTGGGGCAAGGCGGCCACCGGCAGTGTCCTCACGCTGCTGGGCTCGTACGCCATCCTGCCCGCCCTGGCGTGGTTCATCTCCGATACCGTGGGCACGGACAGGCTGCGCTGGTTCCGCCGGGGCGCGGCGGTCGTCACCGTGCCGGCCATCCTCCAGGCGATCATCGTGGTGATGGATCTGGGCTCCGCGTGGCGGCTGCTCTCCGCCTTCATCCTCTACTCGCTGCCCGGGCTGCTGGTGTGCGTGGGGGTCGCGGTGGTGGAGGCCTTCAAGGGGAACAAGGACGCGCGCATCTTCGTCGCGGGCCTGGGGGTCCTCACCGTCGTGCTGCTGCTCAGCACCCTGCCGATGCTGGGCGTGATGGAGGCCACCGACAGCCAGGTGCACTGGGGCTTCTTCGCGCTCACGCTGTCGCTCGTGGCCATCGTGGCGCGGCGCTCCGCGGAGGTGGTGCGCTCGCTGGCGGAGTACACGCACCAGCTGGACGCGCGCCGCAAGGACGTGCGCCTCCTGGCTGAAGGCATGGGCCGCGGCGCGGACGAGCTCGCCGCCGTCGTGCAGCAGCTGCACACCAGCAGCGAGGAGCAGACGGTGGGCATCAGCCGTCAGGCCGCCGCGCTGCGCGAGCTGGAGGCGACGGTGGAGGAGATCCGCCAGGGCTCGCACCTGACGGCGGACAAGGCGCGCGTGCTCGCGGCGTCCGCGGAGAGCGCGGAGGCGGTGGGGCGCGAGGGCGGCGCCGCCCTGGAGCGCACGCTGGCGGACCTGGCCGCCATCCGCACGGAGGTGTCGGGGATGGCCGCGCGCATCCTCGCGCTCGACGAGCGCACCCGCGAGGTGTCCAGCATCGTCGACGACGTGAAGACGCTGGCGGACCAGTCCAACATGCTGGCCATCAACGCCGCCATCGAAGCGGTGCGCAACGGCGACAGCGGCAAGGGCTTTGGCGTGGTGGCCAAGGAGATGCGCCGGCTGGCGGACCAGTCCATCCGCGCCACCGAGCGGATCCGCGACGTGCTCGACGGCGTGAGCATGAGCATGCGCGAGGCAGCGCAGATGAGCGGACAGGGCGAGGCGCGCGTGCAGGTGAGCCTGGACGCGGTCCGCAACTCCGGCGCGCAGCTGCAGAAGCTGACGAGCATCATCGGCGACACCACGGGCAGCGTGCGGCAGATCACCCAGGCGGTGGCGCAGCAGGACTCGGGCACGCACCAGATTGCCCAGGCCATCCAGGAGCTGTCCGGCCAGATGCAGCGCACGCTCCAGGCCGTGGAGGAGACGCGCACCGTCACGCGCTCCGTGCAGACGCTGGCGGAGGTCATGTCGGGGGCCGCGAGCAAGGCGCTGCGCTCCGGCACGCTGGACGACCAGCAGAAGCCTGCGGCGGCGTGAAGCCCGGGCCCGGCCCGGCTACACTCCGGGCCATGGTGCCCCTGACCGACCACTCCGGGCTGTCCCCCGAGCGGCGAGCCGCCCTGGAGCGGCGGCTCGCGCCGCTCACGCTGCTCCAGGACGTGGTCCGCTGGGGCTTCGCGAGCAGGCCGCCGCGCGACGTGGCGGCGGTGGTGGTCCAGGACGAGTTCACCCACGACGTGGTGCTGCCCTGGGACGAGGAGCGCTACCTCGTCTTTGACACCACCTGACTGGGCGGAGTGACTTCGGTCTCCGTGTGGGACCACTGCCCTACCGCGGATGAGCTGCTGGACGCGAGGCTGCGCGCCGGCTGGACGCCTACGCCGACGAGCACCGTCGACGGGGACGTCGTCCTGGGCCACGCCGCGTGCCGGGTGCCGTCCGGGGCCCCGCGCTGACGTCCGGGCGACACTCGTCCGGGGCGATGCGTGGAGAACGCGACGTCCGGGGCGCGAAGGCGCGAACGCGCTGACGAAGCCATGACGTGCGGGAAGTACGAGCACCGCCATGGAAGAGAGTGTGAAGCCCCGGTTGCGAGGCCTGTCCCACGTCATCGCGTTCGTGGCGGCGATGGTGGGCTGCGTGAGGCTGGCGCAGCTGCCGGTGCACGGCCTGCAGTACGCGGCGAACCTGGTGTTCGGCGGCAGCCTGGTGCTGATGTTCGGCGTGAGCGGCGGCTACCACTGGCCCACCTGGAGCGCGGCGACGTACCAGCGGATCCGCCGGTTCGACCACGCGGCCATCTTCATCCTCATCGCCGGGAGCTTCACGCCGCTGGCGACGCTGGACCCCCTGGGGGGCCTGAGCCAGAGGCTGCTCTGGGTGATGTGGGGCGCGGCGCTGACGGGCGCCACGCTGACGCTCGCGGGCATCTCCGCGTCGCGAGGACTGCGCTCGGGGCTCTACGTGGCGCTGGGCTGCGTGGCGGCCCCGGTGTTCTGGAACCTGCCCGGGGTGATGGGCCAGGGCCGCGTGGGCTGGCTCTTCTTCGGGGCCATGCTCTACGCCGTGGGAGCGGTGGTGTACGCGCGCCGATGGCCGGACCCCATCCCCCACGTCTTCGGCTACCACGAGCTGTTCCACGTCATGGTCGTCGCCGCGGCCGCCACGCACTACGCTGTCCTGCTGGACTTCGTGGGGCGGTAAGAAGAGGCCTTGGCCATGCGTTTCCGCGCGTGCATCGCAATCCTGCTGTTCCTTTCGGGCTGTGCGGCGACGGAGCCCATCACGAAGGAGCCTGCCGCCCGCGACCGGCGGATTGCCAACCTCCAGCGAGCGGCGGCGCTGCCCTGGAGGGACGATGGGCGGTGCGTCGTTCGCGAAGCGTCCCAGCCCTGGCCCGAGCTGGTGGAGAGGTGCTATCCGGCGCTCGACCACGACCGGGTCGAGTTCCATGACACCACGGGAAGGTGCGCGATCGCGTCCACTGGCGCCGCTGCCATGGGGCTCGGGTTCTGCGTGCTGGCGGCCCCTGAAATCGCAGTGGGAGCCGTCATCGTCCTGGGCGTGGTGGTGGTCGCCGTCGCCATCACGGAGGCACTGGATGCGTATGAACTCCGCCACCTCTATCCCGAGGAAGCAGGAACCGCGCGAGGAGCGAAGGCGGCGCCTCGGGAAACCGTAGCGAAGCGCAAGCCCGAGCTGGAACCGGAGCCAGCAGGCCAGGGCAGACAGCCCCCGGTGCCCCCAGTGCCCGTGGACCGGACTGGACGCGCCAGCTGCGAGCCTGTTCCGGTGCCACATGCGGGCGAGGACGACGCGCACAACGAATGCGCCGACACGTTTCCGCCCAACCGATATCCCGGTCACGACGTGCTCGTGAACGGCAAGCGCTTTGATGCGCTGCAAATCGGCGTTCGGGTGCTTTGGGAGATCAAGACCCACCAATTCGACACGTACAGTGACTTTCTGCGGGATCGGGTGATTGAAGAACAAGTGGAAGAGCTTCAGAAGGACCGAGCCATCGCGGAGGCATGCGGGTATGACTTCATCGTGGGAGTGAGCAGTGCTGCACACAAAGCAGCGCTGGTTCTACAGGATCCACGCCTCAACGTTGTTGTCACGGGGTGCAAACGATGACCACGCGAAAGCGCCTCGAATTGACCGTCTACGCCCCTCCACTCGCGAGGCGCGACGGCCGTCCACTCGCTATCGTCCGCGGCATGGAACTGGCGCTACCCGGCTTGCGCCTGGAGTGGGAGGTCGACAAAGAAGGCCGCCCCATCCCGCTACCGCAACGCGAGGCCTGGCTCGCTGAGGCAGCGACACGCGGAAAGCTGCCGCTGCTATGCAACGGCGACGAGAGCTACCCCGTGACCATTTCCGGGATGCACCGCATTGCCAGTGCAAGCGCTGGCCGCCAACCGCAGTTACAAATAAATGCGAAGCTACCGCAGGACGCGACCGTGAGCGCAGCAGCGGCGGATATGCTTGAAGCCGTGTCGGAGGGCGCACGCGCATTCTGGGGGCGTGCGGCGCCAGACGACGCTGCGCTGGACATCGCTTATCAGATCGCCCCCACGCGGGAAGGACCGCCGGCGCCCCCTCGGGGGCTGCCGGCCCTGAAGCTCTTCGAGCACATCCGCTCGCCTGAGATTCCCTACTACCTCGGGTGGCTGAACTACTGGTCGCCCGCTTCCGCAAAAGCCATCGGGTTCCCGGACCCTGCGCGCGACACCGAATTGCTCTCACGGTCGCGGCGCACGGCGACGGGCGGGTGGATCGTGCAACTGACAGAGGCGCCCCTCGACCTGGACGACCCTGCCCACCTGGAAGCGCTCAAGCGGGCCTACGAGCGCTTCCCTGAGATCGGCGGGCGCGCGGCGCCTTGACCCGGGCGCCAAGGGCTCTGGATGAGTCGGACACCGCACGCCGCATCGGCCGCGACTCCAGATGCCGCGCCCCATGGTGGGACGGATCCTTCGTCCGAGGAGGCTCCACCATGGCCGACCCCATGCTCACCACACAGTGCTGCATCGCGGGTGGAGGTCCGGCGGGAATGATGCTCGGGTTGCTCCTCGCCCGGGCCGGCGTGGGGGTGAAGGTGCTGGAGAAGCACGCGGACTTCCTCCGCGACTTCCGGGGCGACACGCTCCACCCGTCCACGCTGGAGCTGATGCACGAGCTGGGCTGGCTGGACGAACTGCTCGCCCTGCCCCACTCGAAGCTCCTCGACCTACGCTTCCAGGTCGGCGAGCACGAAGTCACCGTGGGGGACTTCCGCCACCTCCCCACGCACGCGCGCTACCTGGCCTTCATGCCGCAGTGGGACCTGCTCGACTTCCTCGCGCGCAAGGCCGCCATGTACCCGACCTTCCAGCTGCTTCGCCGCACGGAGGTGACGGACCTCGTGCGCGACCATGGGCAGGTCATCGGAGTCCTCGCGCGGACGCCTGAAGGCCCACTGGAGGTGCGCGCATCGCTGGTGGTGGCGGCGGACGGCCGGAAGTCCACGCTGCGTCGGCAGTCCGGCCTGGAGGTCCAGAACCTGGGCGCCCCCATGGACGTGCTCTGGTTCCGCGTGACGCGCAGGCCCGATGATCCCAGCCCGCCCCTGGGCCACTTCGAGCGCGGAGCACTCTTCCTCCTCATCAACCGGGGCGACCAGTGGCAGTGCGGCCGGGTCATCCCCAAGGGAGGCATCGCGTCCGTCCAGGCACGCGGCCTGGAGTCCTTCCGAACCGAGCTCGTGAAGCAGGCGCCGTTCCTCGCCGACCGCGCCGGTGAGCTCCGAAGCTGGGACGACGTGAAGTTGCTGACCGTGCGCGTGGATCGGCTGCGCACCTGGCATCAGCCCGGCCTGCTGTGCATCGGCGATGCGGCGCACGCGATGTCGCCCGTGGGCGGCGTGGGCATCAACCTGGCGGTGCAGGATGCCGTGGCCACCGCCAACCTGCTCGCGGGTCCCCTGCTCGCCCGGCACGTCACGACCCAGGACCTGCGCCGCGTCCAGCAGCGCCGCGAGCTCCCCACCCGCTTCACCCAACGAGCGCAGGTGCTCATCCAGAACCGCGTGGTGGACCCAGCGCTCCGGAAGCGCGCTTTCAGCAACGGCCGGCTGCCCCTGAGCCTCCGCCTGGTGAAGCGCTTCCCCGCGCTGCGCCGCATCCCCGCGCGCCTGATAGGCCTGGGCGTTCGCCCCGAGCACATCCACACGCCGGCCGCTTCACCCCTGAACTGAGGACCGCCGGAGCGCCGGTTCCTCCGCCCCGGCTCCAGTCACGGTTGTCCCGGCGCATCCCGGCCCAAAGCTTCGCGGGGAGTGCCTGACGCCCATGCATCACCCTCCTGCGCGTCAGGCCAGGAGGAACCATGGCGAGTTCACGAACGACGGCCCTTCAAGAAATCCGCTCCCAGACAACCGAGGCCCGTGAGGAGCTCCGCGCGAGCCAATGGAAGCTCACCGCCGCGGTGGTGGTCGCGGGAACGATGATGTCCGTGGGGCTGAAACGCCGCTCGCCTGGGGGCACGGCGGTGGCCCTGGCCGGCGGCGCCCTGCTCTACCAGGGCCTGCAATCCCAGCGGCGTGCGCTGTCCGCGGTCGCCCGGTCGGCCCGCCGCGCATTGACAGGCGAGGAGGCCCGCCACGGACAGCTCATCGAGGTGGAGCACACCCTCACGGTGGGACGTCCGATCGAGGAGCTCTACCGCCTGTGGCGCGAGCCCTCCACGCTGAGCCGCCTGGTGGAGCACTTCGCGGACGTTACGCCCACAACCGGCGGCGGCCAGCACTGGCGGATCCACGGCCCCCTGGGGCGAGACGTGAGCTGGGATTCACACCTCGTGGAGGAACGCCCGCCGGAGTTCCACGGCTGGGAGTCCACGGAGGACAGCCCCATGAAGACGCGCGGATGGGTGCGCTTCCGGCCCGCTCCGGCGAACGAGGGCACGGAGGTGACGTTGCACCTGGCCTTCCTCCCCCCGGGCGGCGCGCTGGCCGAGGCGCTGGCGCAGCGGATGCGCGGCCTCCCCGCCATGCAGGTGGCGAAGACGCTGCGCCGCTTCAAGAGCCTGGCGGAGACCGGAGAGATTCCCAAGGAGGACGCGCCGAAGGGCTACGAGCTCATCAAGCAGAAGGTGGATGGCTACGTGCGGAACGTGTTCACTTCTTGAGCCGCGGGCGTCCTGCCCCTCCCACGACTCAACGTGTCCGTGGGCTCCGCGAGCAACGTGGCCGAGCACGGCCTGAAGGAAGAGGAGCGCCGCGCCAACATCCTGGAGATCAACCCGGACGGCTCGGGCGAGCGCATCTACGCGGACGGCCTGCGCAACCCCGTGGGCATGGGCTGGGCCCCGGGCACGCGCACGCTGTGGACGGCGGTGAACGAGCGCGACGACCTGGGCGAGGACCTGGTGCCGGACTACCTCACGCACGTGGAGGACGGCGGGTTCTACGGCTGGCCCTACGCGTACTTCGGAGCGAATGAGGATCCGCGCATGGCGGGACAGCGGCCGGACCTGGTGGCGAAGACGCTGGTGCCGGACGTGCCCCTGGGCTCCCACACCGCGTCGCTGGGACTGGCGTTCTACGAGGCCCAGGCGTTCCCGGAGAAGTACCGGGGCGGAGCGTTCATCGGGCAGCACGGCTCATGGAACCGCGCGGAGCTGTCCGGCTACAAGGTCGTGTTCGTGCCGTTCAAGGACGGGAAGCCGTCCGGCCCGCCGGAGGACTTCCTCACGGGCTTCATCGCCGACAAGGACCAGGCCCGGGTGCATGGCCGGCCGGTGGGCGTCACGGTGCTGCCGGACGGCGCGTTGCTGGTCGCGGATGACGCCAGCAACACGCTGTGGAAGGTGGCCGCGAAGCGCTGAAGAGGCAATGACTAGCAGCCCATGCAGACCGGCCGGATGACCTGCCACTGACCGCAGCCGTTGTCGCCGCAGCACGTCTGGTAGAGCGTGCCGCTCCGGCCGTAGGAACCATTCGGCCAGCTGCCGTCACCGCCCACCTCGCGACACGCGCCGCAGGTCTCCGACCAGATGACCTGATCCGCCACGTATTCGCCCATGGCACAGTCGGGCGTCCTGCCGATGCCCTGCTCCACCTGCGCCGCCTCACCGGTGGACGGCGACGCATCCTGCTCCGACGCTGGCCCACAGGCGGAGAGGAGGCCCACGGAGAAGGTCGCCAAGAACAAACCACGGATCATGTTTCGCATGCAGGAGGCTCCAGCGGACGGAGGCGGAGATGCCTCGCGTCCCCGCAGTCCGGCAGAAAGCGATATCCTGCGCAACCGGGACGTTTGACTTTGACCCCCGCTGTTCCTTTACTGCCCTGGTGCTCGCAATGACTCTCTTCCGTCCGTTGGCGGTGTTCCCTTTCCTGGCGCGGTGGAGTCTATGTCTCGCCATGGTCACGACGGCCGGAGCCTGCCGCTCCGAGAACAAGGCCGAAGCACCGCCCGCGCCGGAGCCGACCATGGAGCTCCATGGCGTCGGGGGTGTCGAAGGCGAGAATGCCGCGTATGACCGCGCCCGGCAGCCCGCCCGGTTCGTGGCCGCGCTGGGGCTTGCTCCGGGACAGCGGGTCGCGGACGTCGGTGCGGGGCTGGGGTACTTCACGCAGCGGCTCGCGGAGGCGGTGGGCCCTACTGGCCAGGTGGTCGCCACCGACATCAACGACCAGGCCATCCAGCGGCTGCGCGCGCGGGTCCTCGGACGCAAGAACATCGAGGTGCGGAAGGTGGCCCCGGACGCGCCGGGGCTCGAAGCAGGCGCGTACGATTTGATCCTCCTCTCGGAGGTGGATCACTTCTTCGGGGACCGGGTGGACTACCTCACCCGGCTGCGTCCCGCGCTCACGCCCCAGGGCCGCATCGCGGTGACGCACCTCAGGGCCATGCGTCCCCCGCTCGTCGCCGCCGCGCAGTCAGCGGGCTACGCCATCGCCTCCGAGTACAGCGACCTGCCGGACCACTACCTGCTCTTCCTGCGGCCCGTCGTGAGCCCCTGACGCCCTCAACCGTCCAGAACCCAGGCCTTCGCGCGCGCGAGCGTCCACTCCCCGGCAGAACCCGGCCCCTGTCCGCCAACAGGACCGCCGCGCTCCGGTGAGCGCCCTACCCTTCCGCCGCGCGAACGCAAACGGACGCGGCACGGTGCCGCGCCGCGCATGGGGAGACAGGACGCCATGGGTATCAGCAAGGGCAGTGCGCAGTGGAACGGCGGGTTCAAGGACGGCAAGGGCTCGATGAAGCCCGGTCACGCCGCGGAGGTCCCCTTCTCGCTCGGCACCCGCTTCGAGGGTCAGCAGGGCAGCAACCCGGAGGAGCTCATCGGCGCGGCGCTCTCCGGGTGCTTCTCCATGGCCTTGTCGGTGGGGCTGGAGAAGGCGGGCCTGAAGCCCACGCGCATCCAGACGAACGCGGACGTGCACCTGGACAAGCAGGGTGACGGCTTCGCCATCACCACCATCGACCTCACCACCGAGGCCACCATCCCCGGCGCCAACGACGCCCAGTTCCAGAAGATCGCCGAGGAGACCAAGAAGGGCTGCCCCGTCTCCAAGGCGCTCGGGGGCGTGAACATCACGCTGAAGGCGAAGCTCGCGACCTGACGGGCCTCGCGCCGGCCTTCAGCCGCCGGCACACGCGTCACGGCAGTCCTGCCGGCACGCGACGACCTCGGGCGTGTTGCCCACGCAGGTCGCGTAGCACTGGCTCAGGCACGGCGTGAGCTCATGCTCCGCCGCGCCAGGCTCCTCCCCGGCCGGATCCTTCGCTTCGAACGGAGGGTCCTCCGCCGGGGGGGCCTCCGCGGGGCCGCAGGCCGCCAGGAGCCCTCCCGCCGCGGCCAGTGCCATCATCCATTTCCGCCGCATGTGCCACCCTTCCTGTTGGACGGTGAAGGCTTCACACCCGCCGCGAAAGCCGTGGAAGAATCCCGGACCGTGGCCGATTCGCCCACCAGGAGGTCTTCTGCGCAGGTGGGTGAGACGGACGATGTCACGGACGCGGTTCGGCGCGCGACGAGGGGGGAGTCGTCCGCCTTCAGCGAGCTCTACCGTCGCACCCGCCCCTTGGTGGCCCGGCTGGTCGCGGGTTTCGGCACATTGGATCCCGACGAGGCGGAGGACGTCCTACAGGAGTCCTACGTGCGGGCGTTCCGGGGGTTGGCCCAGCTGAAGTCGGCGGGGGCCTTCACCCCGTGGTTGTTGACCATCGCGCGCAACCGGGCGCGCACGCGGCTGGAGCGCCGCAGCCTGCTCCAGCGGATGGAGGAGGAGCTGACGGACCCGACGCCGGAGACGGTCCCTGCCCTGCCACCCACGCTCCAGGTGGAGCGGGACATCCAGGTGGTGCGGCAGCTCATCGCGGAGCTGCCCGAAGGCGAGGAGAAGAAGACCGTGCAGCTCTTCTACATCGAAGGTCAGCTCTCCGCGCGAGAGATCGCCGAGCAGCTCGGCGTGGGAAAGAGCACGGTCACCATGCGGCTGGAGCGGTTTCGCGGGCGCATCAAGCGCGAGCTCCTCCTACGGGTGCTCGCCGGACGGTGGGATTGAAGCCATGAGACACCTGGATGCCACCGCGATGGCCGAGCTCGCCGGGCGCGACCCCGCCGCCGTCGCCTGGTTCCGCGAGCACCTGGCCTCGCCCTGCGAGGTCTGTGAGGCGTTCCTCGCCACACACGCGGATCCGCTCGACGGGCAGACGGACGCGCTGCTCCTGGCGCTGGCGCCCGAGAGGAAGACCGAAGCGGAAGTCATCCCGCTGCGCGCCCCGCCCCGCGCCCGCCGCTTCGCCCCGCCGCCAGTCCGGTACCTGGGATGGATGGCCGGCGCCATCGCGGCCTCCGTGCTGATGGTGGTGCTGGTGCCGCTGGTGAAGGGGCCCGCGAACGGTGCCAACGGGTGGACCGGTGAGAAGGGCACGGGCCGGATCTCCCTGGAGCTGGCCGTGGTCGCGCGGAGCACCGACGGCGTCCTGCGCCGGCTGGACTCCGGGGCGGACGTCACCCGCGACGAGGTGCTGCTCCTGCGCTACCACGCCACGGAGTCCGGCACCGCGCTGCTCTACCAGCAGCAGGAGCAGCAGGGGCCGGAGCTGCTTGGCCGCTTCCCCCTGACCGCGGGGACCCACGACCTGGAGGGCCCGGACGGCCTCGCGGGCGTGAGCCTGGAGTCGGACCAGGGCCTGCTGTCGCTGGCGCTGGTGGCCTTCGCTCCCGGTGAGCCCGCCTCGGAGCAGGACGCACTCGCCGCGCTCGCCGCGGACGGAAGCCCGGAGGCACGCCCGGGGACCGTGGTGAGGTTCGACGTGCGGGTCCAATCCGGTCAGACTCTGGCCCCGTGAGGCGCCTCCTTCCCCTGCTGCTCGTCCTCCTCTGCGCCTGCGCGGGCCCGTCCGCCACGGCCGGAGACAAGGGCGGGCTCGTGCCGCTGCGGCTCGACGCCGCGGACCTGTCGCGTGCGTACACCCCCCGGCGGCTCGCGCTGCTCGTGGGCGTGTCGTCCTTCGATGATCCGCAGTGGCGAGCCCTGCGCTTCTCTTCCAAGGACGCCAGCGACCTGGCCGCGGCGCTGAAGGACCCCGCGCGGGGACACTTCGACCAGGTGCGCGTCCTCACGCGCCCGGAGGAGACGACCCGCGACGCCATCCTCGCGGCGCTGCGGCAGCTGCGGCGTGAAGCCACCCGGCCCGACGACGTGGTGATGGTGTACCTGTCCGCGCACGGCACGCTCGCGCGCGACGGCCGCGGGGAGCTCACGCGCTACCTCGTCACGCGAGACGCGTCCTACCGCGCCATCCCGCAGACGGCGCTCTCCATGGACGCGCTGAAGGCGGAGTTCGAACAGCTGCCCAGCCGGCGGCGGCTGCTGGTGCTGGCCACCTGCCACAGCGGCAGCGGCAAGTCGCTCTTGCCCCTCGAGCTGGAGGTGGAGCTCGCGGGCATCAAGTCCGGCTTCTACGCGAGGCCCCTGGAGGAGTCGTCCCGGGCCTCCATGGTGTTCGCCGCCAGCGACTGGGGCGAGACGGCGCGCGAGGACGAGGGCCTGCGCAACGACATCTACACGTACTTCCTCATCGAGGGACTGGGAGGAGCGGCGGACCGCAACGCGGACGGCGCCGTCACGGCCACGGAGGCGCACGACTACTCGCGCCGCCGCACCTTCACCTTCACGGAGGGACGCCAGCGGCCGTCCGCGGAAATCATGGAGGTGGGCGCGGATCCGGTCATCCTCGCCGGCCGCATCGACCGCACGGGCCAGCCGGAGCTCTTCTCCTACAACCCGCGCCTGGATGGCTTCCTGCTCAAGGTGGACGGAGAGCCGCGCCTGGAGCTGCCGGGAGGCGCCGCGGTGGGCCCGGGCCGGCGCACGGTGGAGCTCACCAAGGGCGACGCCGTCCTCGTGCGGCGTGAAGTGGACGTGGCCCGGGGCGAGCGCCTGCCGCTGGAGCGCCTGCTGTCGGACGCCATCCCGCGCCGCGCGCTGTCGCTCGTGGGCGGGATGATGTCCTTCGCGGACGGCAGGAGCCGGCGCGAGCTGTTGCCCGCCTCGCCCCAGGTGGGCGTGGTGCTGCGGCTGGAGGACCTGCCGCTCCAGGACCTGGGCCTGATGCTGGACCTGGGGCTGGGGCGTGGGCGCCAGAAGCTCCAGGTGGCGCCCGGCAGCGAGGTGCCCTTCGGCTACACCACGTTCACGCTTGGCGCGGCGGTGCCGTACCTGTGGCGCTGGGAGCGGCTGACGCTGTTCGCGGGCCCGCGTGTGGCCGCGCTGTACCTGGGCAGGTCTTTCGACGTGGAGGCCTATTCGGGAGGCCAGCGCTACTTCACCGTCAGCCCCGGTGTGGTGGGTGGACTGGCGTTGCGCCTGGGGGAGCGGTTGGAGCTCACCGCCCAGGGCCACGGGATGCTGACGTACGTGGTGGTGGACGGGCAGGGACAGGCCGTGGGCTTCATCGGCGGAAACGCCGGCGTGGGGTACCGCTTCTGATGCGCCGCCAATGCCTGATCCTGACGCTGTCGTCGCTCGGCCTGGGCCTGGGCGCGTGCGGAAGCCTGGACAACGAGCCATTCCGCGCGGGCACCGTGCGCGGCCGGCTCACGGAGTTCGACCCCGCCGTCGCGCTGGTGACCGTGCTGGGCGCGCCCGGCGTGCGCAGCGGCGTGGACGTGCAGGGCCGCTTCACGCTGGAGGACGTGCCCGCGGGTCCGGCGGAGCTCTTCGTCCTGGCCACCTCGGACAAGGCCGCGCGCGTGCCGCTCACCGTGCAGGGCGGCCAGTCCGTGGACGTCGCGGACGTCTCGCCGCGCGCTGGCGGCACCTTCTTCGTGAAGCTCCACGCCCGGGGCAACCGGAGGGTGGCGGAGGCGACCGTGACCGTGGAGGGCACCCCCATCGAAGCGTCCGGGCTCGATGACAATGCCCCCCGGCACGTGGGGCCGCTGCCAACGGGCTGCTACGGCCTCAGCTTCTCCGCGCGCGGCTTCATCTCCACGTCCGTGCAGGACTGCGTGGACGCGGGCAAGCAGACGGTGCTGAACGTGGAGCTCGTCCCCGACGGCTCCTCCGCCGAGGAGCGCTGCGCGTTGACGGGCTGTGGCGGTGACGGCCGTTCCGCGATGGAGGGCCGCGGCGTGAAGAGCCCTGAAGACAGCCATTGAAAGTCGTCGCCGGTTCGCGACGGCTTCCGCTGTGAAGAGAGCTTTCCGCAAAGCCACACATATCCAGACCGTCCGTCGCCTCACACTTCGCGGCCCGTCTGGAGTTGTGGCCACCTCGCGAGCACCCGGGTCTTCCTGACAACGAGGCACTCCGCTCCCCGAGCGGCCCCCCACCGCCTCGTCACACAGGAGGATGACCATGCGTATCCCGACCGCTCGCTCTTCCGCGGCATGGCTGGTGTTGTGCGCGACGATGCTGTCCCTGGGCTGCGGAGGCCCCACGGAGTCGGAGGATCCGTCGCTCGTCACGGGCGATGACAACCTGGGCGGCGCCGCCGGAGAAGCGCCCGCCGCGGATGGCGGCACCGCTCCCGGTGACCTGGGCCGCGTCACGCTCTGCCACATTCCGCCCGGCAATCCCGCCAACGCGCACTCCATCACGGTGGGCCTGCCCGCGGTGGCCGCGCACCTGCGCCATGGCGACACGGTGGGCCCGTGCGACGACGAAGGCGAAACGCCCACGGATGGTGGCACCAGCGAGCCCGACGCGGGCACGACGGACGGCGGCTCGGGCGGCGACGTCGACGCCGGTCCCCAGTGCATCCCCGAAGGCAATGAGTGCTCCGTCGAGGGTGATGACACCTGCTGCGATTCGCTGTCGTGCCAGGAAGGCCGCTGCTGGCCGGCCATCGGCTGAGCCAACGTCGTGGCCGGTCCGGACGCGGGAGGGTCTCCTCCCGCGTTCTTCCCTGAATCCAACAAAGGCTGACCCATGAAGACCCTGCGACACCTGACTTCAAACCTGCTCCTGGCCACGGGACTCCTGTTCCTCGCGGCCTGCGGCGACAGCAACGCCCGCGTCACCCTGAAGCTGACGGACGCCCCCGGCGACGGCATCGAGAAGGCCGTCGTGACCATCTCGAAGGTCTACCTGAAGGGCAGCGTGGACGGAGACAAGGACGGCAAGGGAGACGTGGTGCTCCTGAGCGAGCCTGTCACCACCGACCTGCTCACGCTGGCCAACGACACCGCGGACCTGGTGAAGGACGCGGAGGTGCCGGCGGGCACGTACAAGGAGCTGCGCTTCGTCATCACCGGCGGCTACATCCAGGTGAAGCAGGACGGCACCAGCCGCATCTTCGCCACCTCCGCCAACTACGAGGGCCTGCCCGAGGGGGCCCAGGTGGACGGCGACCTGCACATGCCGAGCGCCAGCAGCTCCGGCCTCAAGGTGAAGTTCGACAAGGACGCGGACGTCACCATCACCAGCGATGACGACCAGAAGGTCATCCTGGTGGACTTCGACGTGGCGCAGAGCTTCGGCAAGGAGGCCGGCAACTCCGGCAAGTGGGTCATGCGTCCCGTCATCAAGGGCGCGGACCTGGAGTTCTCCGGCAACGTGGAGGTGACGCTGGAGGCGGGCAGCGTGTCCGTGCCCCTGGGCATCACGCAGCTGGGCAGCTTCTCCGCGGTGCTCATCAACGCCGACGGCAGCCGCGAGACGCTGGCCTTCAGCGCCAGCACGGCCACCACCTACGTGGCGGACTTCAAGTACCTGTTGCCCGGCACCTACCAGGTGGACCTGGTGGGGCCGGAGGGCGTGACCTTCAGCACGGACATCACGCGCCCGGCGACCGCCACGGTCGGCTCAGGCGCGGAGTCCAACGTGGACTTCGTCCTGACGTCCTTCGACGTCGTCGAGTAGCACTCCGGGGTTCAGGCCGCCTTCTCGCCCGGCTGCGCCTGGGCGGCCTGGACCTCGAGGGCGATTTCGATCTTCTCGCCCACCAGCACGCCGCCCGCCTCCAGGGCCTGGTTCCACGTCAGGCCGAAGTCGCTGCGGTTGATGGACGTCTTGGCCTCGAACGCGGCCTTGGTGTTGCCCCAGGGGTCCTTGGCGATGCCCAGCTGCTCGGCCTCCAGGACGACCTCGCGGCTGATGCCGCGAATGGACAGCTGGCCCGTCACCTTCAGGTGCTTGCCGGAGGGCTCCACCTTCGTGCTCTGGAAGGTGATGGCCGGGAACTTCTCCACGTCGAAGAAGTCCGGCGAGCGCAGGTGGTTGTCGCGCTGGTCGACGCCGGTGCTGATGCTCGCCGCCTCGATGGAGACGGTGACGGCCGACGCCGTGGGGTTCGCGTCATCCAGGGTAATGGTGCCGCCGAACTTCGTGAAGCTGCCGCGCACCTTCGCCACGACCATGTGGCGGACGCTGAAGTGGATGCCGGTGTGCGTGGTGTCGATGTTCCAGGAGGTGGTGGCCATGGTCGTCTTCCTCGTCGTGAGCGCCGCGTTGGCGGCGGTGTGTTTCAACGAGGCGTAAGGTAGCGGCCCCCCACGTTCCGGATTAGACGGGACGAACAGGATGCACTGTTCCACGGCTGGAACAGTCCTGCGCCTGCACGAGGGAAGGGCCATGGACCTCAACGAACTCCTCGTCTTCGCCCGGGTGGTGCAAGCGGGCAGCTTCACGGCGGCGGCGAAGGCGCTGCGCATGCCCAAGTCCACCGTGAGCCGCAAGGTGTCCGAGCTGGAGGAGCGAGTGGGAGCGCAGCTGCTTCAGCGCACCACGCGCACGCTGCACCTGACGGAGGTGGGCCGCGCGTACTACGCGCACTGTGAGCGCATCGTCGCGGAAGCGGAGGCCGCGGAGCTGGCGGTGACGCGGCTTCAAGCGGGCCCACACGGGCTCCTGCGCGTGACGACGCCCCTGTCGGTCAACTTCCTGGCGCCGCTGGTGGCGCGCTTCATGGAGCAGTACCCGGAGGTGCAGCTGGAGCTGCTCTGCACGGACCGCGCGGTGGACCTGATGGAGGAAGGCTTCGACCTGGCGGTGCGGGCCGGAAAGCTGCCGGACTCATCGCTGATGGCGCGGAGGCTGGGGGACATCGAGCGCGTGGTGGTGGCCTCGCCCGAGTACCTGGAGGCGCGGGGCGCGCCGCGTGTGCCCTCGGACCTGGCGAAGCACGACTGCCTCTTCTTCGGCAAGGCGCTGGAGGGCAACGTCTGGACGCTGCACGCGCCCGGGCGTGCGGTCGAGGTCAAGGTCGCCGGGAGGCTGGCGGTGAACGAGCCGGACATGCTGCATGCGATTGCGCTGTCGGGCTCTGGCATCGCGTTGCTGCCCGGATTGAACTGCATGGAGGACCTGGGCACGGGCCGGCTCCAGCGCGTGCTGCCGGACTGGAGCTCCACGGGAGCGCCGGTGCACGCCGTCTACCCGCCCACGCGCCACCACGTGCCCAAGGTGATGGCCTTCGTGGACTTCCTGCGCGAGCACTGGCCCGCGAACGTGGGGACGAGCAAGCGGGCGAAGCGCTGAGACAGTGCGGGCGTTTCGTTCCGTGGATGGAACGATGTGTCCCGAGGTTCGCGTCTGGCCAGGGGGCGTTCCGGAGCGCATGTTGTGCCTCGAAAGGAAACACACACCATGATGAACGTTCGCCCTTCCGAAGCACGCGGTCACGCCAACCACGGCTGGCTGGATTCGCATCACACCTTCTCGTTCGCGAGCTACTTCGACCCCGACAACATGGGCTTCCGCTCCCTGCGCGTCATCAACGAGGACCGCGTGCAGGCCGGCGAGGGCTTCGACACGCACCCGCACCGGGACATGGAGATCATCACCTACCCGCTGAGCGGCGCCATCGCGCACCGTGACAGCACGGGAGGCCAGGGGCTCCTGCGAGCCGGTGAGGTGCAACGCATGACGGCCGGCACGGGCGTGATGCACAGCGAGATGAACGGCTCCAACGAGGACGTCCACTTCCTGCAGATCTGGATCATCCCGGAGAAGAAGGGCCTGAAGCCCGAGTATGAGCAGAAGTTCTTCCCGGAGAAGGACCGGCAGGGACGCTGGCGCGTGGTGGCCAGCCCCGACGCCCGAGACGGCAGCCTCACGGTGCACCAGGACGTGGTGCTCAACAGCACGCTGCTGAGCCCGGGAGAGAAGGCGGAGTACACGCTGCCCAAGGGGCGTCACGCCTGGGTGCAGATTGCACGCGGCAGCGGCACGCTCAACGGAGTGGCCCTGAAGGCCGGTGACGGAGTCGCCGTGTCCGACGAGTCGAGCCTCGTGCTCACCGCCTCCGAGCCGCTGGAGGCCCTGCTGTTCGACCTGGCCTGATGCGCCGGCCACGAAGAAGGCCCCTGGATCTCTGAGAGGATCCGGGGGCCTTGTCGTTTCCAGGAATGCAGGTGGCCGGGGTTCAGTCTCAGCCGCCCCACCGGATGCGGTACGAGCAGGCGTGGCCGTCGAAGTCGAAGGGCTCCACGCGAAGGTTCTTCGCGCCGGCCTTGGCCAGCCCCGCTTCGATGAGACCGCGCAGGTAGCCCGGGTTCCCGTTGCACTCGTTGACGCGGATGATGTGGTGCCCGGGGCCCTGGGTGAGCAGCTCCGACCGCATGTAGTTGTTGACGGTGGAGAAGCTCTCCTGGATGCGCACCACGACGCGCTCCGGCCCGAAGATGGGCCACATGGACACGAGCGACTTACCGAGCACGGTCTGCTCCATCCCCTGGATGATGCCGATGCCCAGGCGCCGGAAGCCCTCGCCCACATCGAGCTGCGGGTACAGGTGCTCGACGGTGACGCGAAGGGCCTCCGCGAAGGTCTTCCGAGGGGTGTGGTGCGGAGACTGAGCGTCCAGGTCCAGGCCCACGTCCTTCAGCTTCGTCCGGAGCTCCAGAGTGAGCCGGTCACCAATGGAGCGGAACACCCCCTCCACCGTGTGGCGATACACGATCTCTTCTTCCACGAAACACCCCGGCCCAGCCCGGCGGTCCCATTCCGCCGTGTCGCAAAGAAGCCTACCCCATCCCCCCGACAAATCCGAAGCCCCCAGCCGGGACGAGACGTTCTACCGATGTCTCACGACCGGTTCCGATGCTTAATCATGGATTACTCGAACTTGATGACTCGGCGGGTCTGAGCAGCCCCGGTGAGCCCCGCCACGGAGACGTGGAACACGGCGAAATGAACGACCTCCCCAGTCGGGGGCACCTAGTCATCCATGAAACCATACGGCACATTGGCCTTCGCCAATAACACACAAACCAAAATGGACACATCCGGCACCAGTGGCACCCGGATGCTTATATTTCGATGAACTCCGCAACGATGGCCGGGCCCAATTCGCCTATTGCCGGATCCTGGTGCCAAGCGGCCATGGACCGGCGTCGCCACCGACAGCCTCCCCGGTGTTCGTGGACACACCCAGGGTCAATGGCCACCACATTGGCCTGAAAGGGCTAGCGGTTTTCCCTGACAACGGCCTTCGACCCGCCGTGACATGACAGGAATTGACGGCATTTGGTAGACCCTCCCGCCGGGGGCCATGGACAAACAGTCCTGCTCGCGCCCAACCTTGGAGACGCCGAATGCGTACGCCGTCAGTCCTTGCAGCCGAGCACCATTCCGCGAAGTCGTTGTCCACGCAGAAGGGAAACCAGCTCAGCCATGAACTCTGGTCGCTCGTCCAGCGAGGCCTGGTCTACCCTTCCCCCTACGCCGTGTTCGCCACGTTCTGGCGCACGCCTGCCGGGACCGGCGAGCCACTGACCCGGGCGCTCCTCCAGGCGCTGATGCGCGACGTCCGGGAGGAGATCCACACCCACTACGGGAGCGCCAACACCACGGCTATCGTCGGAGTCGGCTTCCGGCTGTGGCAGGAGTGGTGCGCCGAGGACGGAACGGACCTTCCCGAAGGCATGAAGCTGGCCTTCCCGGAGGAGTCCTCGCCGGACTGGCGCTCCAACGTGTTCCCCCGCTCGAACGGGACGTTCGTCGACTCACAGGGCGACCTGTGGTTCCACATCAAGTCCGATGAGGAGTCCTACTGTGACGCGGTCTTCGAGTTCATCCGCGCGCGGCTGCAGGACCAGGCGCGCTGCGTGCGCTCCGGCCCGAGTGACCATCAGAAGGCGGCCACCAAGTCCACACGTCCCGACAAGCGCGGCGGCAAGGTGCTGGGCTGCCGCTTCTCGGAGAACCTCAACAACCCGTCGGACCCGGTCTCCATCCAGGAGCAGACCCTCGTCGGGTTCGAGGACCCCGCGCACCTGGGCGCCTCGTTCGTGCTCGCGCAGCGCTTCGAGATCAACTGGGAGCACCTGCTGGACATGAGCCCCCAGCAGGTCGAGGACCTGGTGGGACGCACCACCGAGGACATCCTCATCCCCAGCCAGGACCAGCGCAGCCACATCAAGAGCGCCCGGGTGCAGGACGCCCAGGGCAACACGCTGCAGGTGCTCCGGCTGGGATTGCCCTTCGGGCAGGCGAACACGGTCCACAACAACGAACTGCGCGCCAAGGGCGCCAGCCTCCGGGACGAGGCGGGCATCTACTTCGCGGGCTATGCCCGGAGCGTCCGCGCGCTCGAAGCCGTCATGAACCAACAGATTGGCGACCAGCGCGGCTTCATGCGGGACCGGCTGCTCTCCGAGGTCCGCTCCAACCTGGGTGGCTTCTATTACATCCCCAGCCAGGCGGACCTGGGGCTGGAGCCAGTGAAGCTCCAGAGCGCGGAGCAGCAGGACTGGAAGCGCTTCCCCGGCGTGGACTGGAGCCGGCTGGACCGGCACTTCGACGTGTCGTCGTCGAACGGGTACATGCATTACAACCACAAGAACTACCTGTTCCAGATGGCGACGATGTCTGGAGACAAGCGCCGGACGCACCAGCCTCCGTCCAACCGGGTGCTGCAATTGCTGTCGGATGCCTTCTCCCGCTGGCAGGACAACTGGTACGTCAACCGGTCGCAGCAGGAACTGGAGCACCTGTGCGCCTACGTGGCGCGCCAGTACGGCCCCGCGAAGGCCCGGGAGGTGATGGGTCTCTCCGTCGTGGAGCGCATGGGATGGGCCATCAAGGTCAGCCTGGGACAGGTCTTCGCCAGCGACGCCTACGGCTTCCGGGGCCGCCGTCAGGACGCACAGGGCAACTGGTACAACGGCGCGGACACATATCGCATCCACCCGGTGGAACTCATTGTCGGGGCCCTGCCCAACCTGGGGCTCGGTCAGGGGCGGTATGTCATTGACTACGCGCGCAAGGACGAGGAACTGGGCAACTTCTTCGCGGGGCTGAGCTCCGCGTCGGGCGTGGGCCACCTGGTGCCGGGCTTCCAGCGCGCCCTGGACCGGGGCCTGGGCGGGCTGATGGAGGACGTCCAGGCACGGCACGACGCGACCCAGGATGAGAGCAAGCGCCAGTTCTACCGAGGCGTCGTGCTGTCCCTGGAGGGCGTGCGCGACAGCTGCCTGGCCTACGCGGCGCTCGCGGGCAAGATGGCCGCGGAGCTTCCCCTGGGGCAGCACGCCGAGCGCGACAACCTGCTGAAGATCCAGGAGCGGATGCAGCGGCTGGCCACGGAGCGGCCCCAGACGATGCTCGAGGCCACCCAGCTGCTCTTCACGCTGCACGCGGGCCTGCACCTGATTGGCGAGCCCACGGCGGTGGGCCGGCTGGATCAGATGCTCTTCCCCTTCTACGAGCGCGACGTGGCGGCGGGCGTGCTGGACGATGAGCAGGCGCAGGAGATCATCGACTGCTTCTGGGTGAAGCTGGGGGAGAAGGTCCTGCTCAACCGCCAGTTCGTGGAGGACCACCAGCCCTTCGGAAACCTGGCCATGGGCGGGATGAGCGGCAACTACCCGCAGGGCGCCGCGAACAACCAGTGGATCCAGCAGGTGACCGTGGGCGGGACGATCGCGGACGAGACGCCCGGAGAGGGCCGGCCCGCGTACAACCGCGTCACCCTCTTCTGCCTGCGCGCGGCCCGGCGGCTGCCGCTCAACGCGCCGTGCCTGTCATTGCGCGTGCGCAAGGACATCCCGCCCGAGTACCTGCACGAGGCGGCGCTGGCGATCCTCAGCGGAGGCGCCCACCCCATCCTCCTCAGCGACGAGAAGATAATCCCCGGGCTGCTGCACAGCGGTGACGGCGTGGGCCAGGGCACGCAGCCCACCGTGGCCACACCGGTGGCCCAGAAGGCAGGCAGCGCGTGGAGCAGCGAGGTGGTGCTCCGGGCCGCGCGCGACTACGCCTGCGATGGCTGCTACGAGCCGCAGATCGTCGGGCAGAACTGGTTCACGCTGGGCGGCATGACGGCCCTGTCACCGCTGGAGGCCGCGCTCAACCAGGGCAAGAGCTGGAGCACGGCGGGCCCCATGTACTTCCGGGGCCAGCGCGTGTCCTTCACGTCGCCTCCGCCCTCGGCCATCCAGTCCTTCGAGCAGCTCCAGGACCTGTTCTTCCAGCACCTGAGCTGGATGTACGCGAAGCAGGCGGACGGCATGGTGGGCGTCTTCGGCAGCATGAGTGCCGTGTGCCCGTCGCCGTTGCTGTCGGTGTTCGTGGACGACTGCATCGACAAGGGGTTGGACCTCTACGGGGGCGGCGCCCGCTACAACATGGTGGCCCCGTGCATCACGGCCCTCTCCACGGTCATCAACTCGCTGTACGCCATCCGGAAGATGGTGTTCGAGCAGGACACGGCGGTGACGTCCCTGCCGGAGCTGGTGGAGGCGCTGCTGTGCGACTGGGGCCACCAGATGAACGAGCCCTTCATCAGCACCTTCGCGGGCCCCGCGCGCATCGAGGCGAAGGCGCAGCGCTTCCGGGACCTGCGCCAGGTGGCGCTGGCCCAGCCGCGCTACGGCCGCGGCAACGAAGAGGTGGACCGCTTCGGCAACGCCTTCATCCAGCGCGTGGCGGAGACGGTGGTGCGCGTCTTCACCGAGCCCGCCGAGCCCACGGCCCAGAAGATGGTGGACCTGGCGAAGAAGTTCGGGACGCCGGAGAAGCCGTTCGGCGGCTTCCAGGTTCAGCCCGGCGCGGGCACCTTCGAGAACTACGTGGAGTTCGGCGCGACCTGCGGCGCCTCCGCGGATGGACGGAGGCTCGGGGAGACGCTGGCCTCGGACCTGAGCCCGTCGCCCAGCATCGCGGATCAGCCGGTGGATCATCAGGAGGAGGGCTTCGTGCGAGCGCTGTCCGGCTACACCGGAGCGGGAGCCGAGGGCTTCACGAGCGGAGCGCCCACGGACTTCAACATCCGCGAGGACTTCCCCGTGGGCTCACTGGAGCGCGTGCTTCACGCGTTCGCCCAGGGCCAGGGCTCCAACATCCTGACCATCACCTGCGCCAACCCGGAGACCTTCGAGCGCGCGTCGAAGGACCCGGAGAAGTACGACGTGCTCCGGGTGCGCATGGGCGGCTGGTCGGAGTTCTTCGTCTCCATGTTCCCGGCCCACCAGGAACAGCACCAGCGCCGGCCGCTCAGCACGCCTGACGTGGAGCGCTGAGCCGCGGACCGCTGAAACAACAAGAGCCCACGGAGGAGATTCGAATCTCCCTCCGTGGGGCGGATGCGCCTGTCTCAGAGCGTGTTGAATTGGTCCGTCACGCGAGTCGGCGCAGCATGAGGCCGGTCATCGCGATGTGGATGAAGGTCTCGGACGAGTGCTCGTGACGCTCGTAGTCGCGAGCCAGGCGCCGATGGCGCGTCAGCCACGCGTTGGTGCGCTCCACCACCCAGCGGCGCTTTTGCACGACGAAGCCCGTGTCCTCCTCGGCGCGCCGGACAATCTCCACTTCGAGTCCCGCCTGTTTCGCGGCGTCCGCCACGACGGGCCCCTGGTAGCCAGCATCCGCCCAGACCTTGTTCAGCGAGGGGAAATCCTCGGAGGCACGTGGCAGGACCGCACCGGCCGCGGCATCCCGGTCTTGCACGTCAGCGGTCGTCACCCAGGCCACCAGCACCAGGCCCAGCACATCCACGAGCAGGTGGCGCTTGCGGCCCTTCACCTGCTTACCCGCGTCGTAGCCCCGGCTGTCGGCCTCCTCGGACGCCTTCACGGATTGGCTATCCATGATTCCAGCGGTGGGCTCATACCCCCGACCCTGCGCCTGGCGCACCTTGCCTCGCAGCGCATCGTGCACGCGCTTCCAAGTGCCGTCCTTCTTCCACAGGCGGAAGTAGTGGTAGACGCTTTGCCAGTCGGGCAGGTCGTGCGGCAGGAAGCGCCACTGCACGCCCGTCCGCGTCACGTAGAGGATGGCATTCACCACCTCGCGGCGCGGATGCACCTGCTCCTTGGGGCCGCCTCCCACAGCTCCAACGAATGGCTCGATGAGGGCCCACTGCTCGTCTGTCAGGTCACTCGGGTACCGCGTGCGCTCGGGCATTGCGAGGTCAGGCATCTTGTTCGTTCAACGAACCGGCCCCCTCGCTCCATTTCAACAAGCTCTCAGACCCGGGCCAGGCGCTGGCGGTACAGCCGCGTGAGGAAGTCGTACAGGACGAGTTCGGGGGCCCGCGCGTCCTCCGGCAGCACGCGGTTGACGTACATGTGCATCAGGCTCGTGGCCAGCGCCTCCACGGGGAGGGAGAGCCGGCCTTCGCGCTAGGCGGCCTGGAGCTCGCGGTCCACGGTGGCGAGCCGTGCACTGCGTCGCTGGAGCACGGTGAGCCCTGCTTGCCGCAGGCCCTCGGTGGCGGGCGTCGCGTCCAGCTTCGGGCGCTCGGCGCGGAAGCGCGCGCTCAGCCAGCCATGCAGCGAGTTGTGAACGGAACCCCTGATCCCCCCGCTCGGCAACCTCGCCGCCCTGCGTCCAGTTCCACCGGCGGCCACCCTCCGTAGAGGTGACCTCCTCCAGAGGCCCTTGACGCGCACCAGCCCCCAGGACTCGGGGCGGGCATGGTGTGCCAGGGCTTCCTGCCGGAATGAGCCCTCATCCCACACAAAATCCGGTCGGAGGAGGTAACAAACCGGGTGCTCCGCGTCTGGAGGGCAGGACCGTGCCATGTCCCCACCCGATGCATTCCCAGACCTGGAGTCCCTTTTCCCCCCCCCTCGCGCCGACACGCCGCCTCTCCCTATTGTGGAGCCCGAGGCACGGCGCCGGGAGGGGCGCCCACCAGCTATGAGCATTTCAAGCCGCGGGCATCGCCTGGGAGAGCTTGCCATGCAGCACCGCGGCTGGCTGATGGGCCAGGCACTGAAGCTGTGTAGGAACGAGACCGACGCGGAAGACCTGGTGCAGGAGACGCTCTTGCGCTTCGTCAAGACATTCGAGGACCGCGAACCACTGCCTGAGCGGAGCACCTGCGTCTCCTGGCTCACCAACACCCTCTCCCACCTCTTCTACAGTCAGTGCCGCAAGCAGCAGGTCCGGAAGCAGCACGCCAACGATCCGGTCTTGGCGGAGCGGGCCGGGCTTGCGCCGGAGCAAGGCGTGGCGTCCGAGTTCAACGTCCCTCCCGAGCAGCTCGCCCGGGCCGTCTCCCAACTGAGCCCTGAAAAGCAGGCCACGTTCGAGCTGTATGGCAAGGGCAAGAAGTACCGGGAGATTGCCAGCGCGCTCGGTATCCAGGTGGGGACCGTCTCCAAGCGCCTGCATGACATCCGCGTGCAGTTGGGCAAGCTGCTGCGCACCAACGACAAGGTGAACTGATGGCGCGCCCCTGTGACAATGTCGAGTTGTTCGTCGACGGGGAACTCCCACCCGCCGAAGCCGAAGTCTTCCGTCAGCACTTGCCGGACTGCGCGGGGTGTCAGCGCGCAATCCCCAACCTGATTCAGTTCAGGTACCAGGCCAGCGAGCACGTCAGACTCGTCGGCGAGCGACCCTCGGGGTCCGCTCCGCTGCCCGCCCCGTGGAGGCGTCCCGCAGCCTGGGCCACCGCCGCGCTTCTGGGGGTGCTGCTGGCCGTGCTGGCCGTGCTGCAGCGCCCCGGCTCCGCGCCGGGGACGGACGAGTTCTTGGCGCAGGGGTCCGAGCGCCGGATGGAACAGCGATTCAGCCTTCGCGAACTGGACCAGTACCGGCCTCTCGCCGGCACTCACATGTCCGGAGAGCCCCAGGCTTCCGCCAGCGGCGCGTCATATGAGGCGCTGAGCGCGCTGGAGCGGACCCAGGACTTTCAAAAGCTGGCCATTGCCGACGTCCTCCACAACGGCCGCGACGCGGCGAAGCGGGCCCTGGAGGCGCTGGACAAGCTTGCGCCCTCCCCCGAGCGGGAATCCGACCGGGCCGCCATCCTGCTTGAGCAGGGGGATTTCATCGCGGCCCTCCACGCCGCCGACGCGGCCCTGACCGGTCGCCCGCGTATGCCCCAGGCCCTGTGGAACCGGGGTTTGGCGCTTCGAGAGCTACAGCTACCGGGAATGGCAGCCCAGGTCTTCTCCGAGATCGCCAGCCTGCGAGAGCCCGGCTGGGCGGACGAAGCCGCCGGGAAGGTGGTCGAGCTGCGCCGCGCGATGCCGGACAGAAGGGGGGCGGAGGCACTGAAGGAGCTGGGCACATCTCTGATTGATGTGCCCGCCTCGTCCATTCCCAGCGACTTCCACCTGCGGCCGAGCGCCCGGCTCTACTTCTATGATGCCATCCGCACGGCCCCCAATGCCGAGCGCGTCAGCAACCTGGAGCCCCTGGCCCGCAAGCTGGATGCACGGGACGGAGGCCGGGTGCTCCAAGACTATGTGGAGCGGGTCGCCCGGGCGGACTTCAAGCGCCGGGGCCCGCTGGCCCGGGACTACAAGAAGCTGGTCCAGGGGCGGCTGTCCCGGTCCCAACAGGAACAGCTCCTCGCCCAGGTTCGCGCGTCCGGAGAGGACGACCTGCTACTGGGCACGCTGGTCCTCATGCGCGCGGTCCCCGAACACCTGGAGCTCTTCGAGGCAAAGGCCACGGCGAGCAGGGACCCCTGGTTCGTCCTGACGGCGGCCTGGTTCCGGGCGCAGAAGGACTGGGCTCAGGCCCAGCAGGGGAGCTCCCCCGCGGGCACGGAGCGGGCCGGGGAGCACGCCGAGCGCGCGCTCCGGACGCTGGCGGGGGCGCTGCCCCTGTGCCACACGCCGGGCCTGGACTACCGCTGCACTCAGCTCCGCATCGACCTGTCCACCTACTCCACCCATCTGCACCGGCTGGAAGAGGCGCGGGCGTACGCGGAGGAAGGGCTGACGCTGGCACGCAGGGGAGGCGAATGGTTCCTGGAGCGGGCCCTGCTCCAGAACCTGGCGCAGGTGGCCCGCATGGTGAACGACGGCTCGCTGGCACGGGCCTACTACGGAGAGGTGCTGGCACGGGACGCGGAGGACCCCGACCTCCAGCGCCGCCTGCACCAGCACCTTGCGGACGTGGCGTGGCACGAGCTGCGCGTGGACGAGGCGCGGCGGGAGCTGGACGCGGCGCTGGCCACCGGCCTGGCCCTCTCCCCGAGCGGTGCCTTCACGCTCGCGGATCTCGCGCGGCTCAAGAGCGCGCCCGGAGATGAGAGCCACCTCCAACGGGTGCTGGACGAGGCCCCCAAGACGAGCAACCCCTGGGTGGCCAGGCACGCGCTGGGGCGCTTCGTCATCGAGCGAGACCCGGCGCGAGGACGCGCGCTGCTGGGCGACCTCCTCCAGCAGGTGGAGGGTCCCGCGAAGGAGGGCAACTCCACCGCGCGGCGGGTGCGCGCCTATAACTTCACCTCGCTCCTCTTCGAGGCGGGCCAACGTGGCGCCCATGCCGAGGCGTTGAATCTGCTGGAGCGGGAACGAGGCTCCCCGCTCCCCTCCGCGTGCCTGCTGGCGGCCACCGTGGATTCCGAGCGCACGCTCCTGCTCGTCCTGGACGCACAAGGCGCACTGACGGGGTATTTCGACGCGTCCCGGCGCCAGCCCCTGAAACAGCGAGTCGACGGGCTGGTGCCGGAGACGGTGCTGACGCCGCTGCGCGGCTGCCGTCAGGTAGAGGTGCTCGCACGGCCCCCACTCCATGGCCGCGCGGGCCTGCTGCCTTCGGAGTTCGCCTGGAGCTACCTGACGCGCGGTGGGGAACGCCCGCCTCCGCCCGCGGGCCGCCCGCGCCACCTCGTGGTCTCCGAGGTGCAATTGCCGAAGGACCGCGAGCTGGAACGACTCAACGCCTGGACGCCCGGGTTCGGCGCGGACGAGGAACAGGTGTTGCTCTCGGGCGCCCAGGCGACACCGGCCCGCGTGCTCGCCGCCATGGAGGACGCCACCGAGGTGGACCTGGTGACGCATGGGGAAATCACCCCCCACTCCAGCGCCTCCTACCTGGTGCTGGCTCCCGATGTGGGCGGCCCGGAGCTGCGCGGCCCGAGAGTGCGGCAAACCTCCTTGAAGCGGGCGCCCTTCGTGGTTCTGGCGGCGTGCAAGGCGGCGCATACCACCTATGCGGTGCATGAGCCGCTCAGCCTTCCCGCCGAGCTGCTCGCAGCGGGCGCTCGAGGGGTCCTGGCGTCAACGGAGAAGCTGCTCGACAAGGAAGTGAATGTCTTCTTCAACCGGGTGCGTGAACACATGCGCTCCGGCCTGCCTCCCGCAGTGGCGCTCCGTGACGAGCGGGAGGCATGGCGTCGGGCAGGACGCACCCGGGACTGGCTCGACACCATCTTGTTGTTTGAATGAAGTGAGGTAACAAAACGGTCCAAGGGCGTCCTTGAGCGCGGGTGAATTTTCAGCACCTGCGCCCGCAGGAAAGGGAGCCAGCCTTGGACAAACCAGACCTACCGTTCCACGACCTCGAGTTCTCCACGGAGGACCACTTCTGGACGGGAGGAGACGCGACCACGCGACGCGTCTACCTCATGCCAGTCTCACCGCCCTCGGAGTTCGTGGCCTTCGGAGCGCTCGTCCCTTCAGAGCCCTGCTTCGTGGCCCGGGGCCGGGTGGAGCAGCACCTGGGGCCCTTCATCGAGCGCATGGCGCGGGACGACGCGAAGGTGGAGCTGCATGAGTGGCCACCGCTGCCGGACTGGCTCGTCAAGGAGTACGCCTCCAACCCGCCGTGGGAAGGCCATGAGGTGGAGAACCCAACGGGCACCCCGGTGCGCGGCATGGTGCGGTCCAGCGTGGACACCTATGAGCCGGTGCCGGGCACGCCGCTGTGGACGCCGGGCGAAGCAATACGGCGGAGCATCTTCATCACCCCGGTGAAGGACGCTTCGGAGCTCCTCGCGCTCGGGGTCCTTACGGGCACTGACACGGTGGTGTTCTCGAAGAAGGGCACGGTGCAGGGGGCGCTCGGGGCGCTCATCGCGCAGGCGGTGAATGAAGGGGCCCGCGTGGAGTTGCACACCTGGCCTCCGCTGCCAAAGGACGTGCTTCACCTCTACCTCGAGCCCGTCCTCGACACTCCCCCGCGCTGAGGCCGCCATGACCTTCGAACTCCTGTTGGCTCATGCCGATACGTGCCGACCCGCGCTCCACCCGGGGCTCGACGAATCGGCACTGCATTCCTCCCCGCTCACGCAGTCCAACCCCAAACCCAAACGTCTGTGGGACGCGCTGGGAGACCTGGATGACTTGCGTGCGCAGCGTTGGGGTGTCGTGTACCCGGCGACGCCCGCGGGAAAGCGGCTCCTGGAACTCATCGAGCCGCTGCGGGAGCTGCGCCAGCAGGAGCAGGGGGGCGCCCCGGTGCGGACCTATGCCGTCACTCCCGGAATGGACTGGGAGGAGGCGCACCGTTGGAAGGCGCGAGTGCTGGGCAGCGAGCAGGTGGAGGAGCCGGACCGGCCTCGCTACCTGCTGGTGCTGGGAGACCTGGACGAGGTGTCGCTGGAGTTGCAGCAGGTGCTGGCCACCGATGCGCTGGTGGGGCGGCTGGCGTTTGCCAATGAGGAGGGCTACCGCGCATACGTCGCCAAGGTGCTGCAACGGGCGGAAGCGCCCTCACCCGCGGACCGGGCCCGCCTGCTCTTCTACACCTCGCGCGACGGCACGGACGCGACGGAACTGGGCTACCGGAAGCTGGTGGAGCCATGCCTTGCCACGTGCGCACGGCACCAGCGCACGGGTGCGCTCCGGGTCGAGCCACCCCGAAGCCTGGCGGACGACGGTACCGCGGAGGGGTCCAGCATCGGCCGGTTCCTCGCCCATGCCGCCGGAGCGGAGCCGGCCGTTCTGCTCTCGGTCAGCCACGGGCTGGGCATGCGCGAGGGTGGCTGGCTGTCGGCGGAAGACCAGCGCGCCTCGCAGGGAGCGCTCCTTCTGCCGGGCCATGAGCGGCTCACCGCGGCGGAGGTCGCGGCGCGGCCCTTCTTGCCGGGAGGCCTGTGGTTCTGCTTCGCCTGCTTCAGCGGGGGCACGCCCGCGCTGAGCGCCTATGCGCCATGGCTGGGAGACCTCCACCGGGACGGAGCCGGGCGCGTCACGCGCCTTCTGCCCCGGCCCGGAGAGCGCCCGTTCATCGCCGCCCTTCCCCAGGCCGCGCTGGCCAATCCGGAGGGCCCCCTGGCAGTGGTGGGTCACGTGGACCTGGCGTGGAGTTCGAGCTTCAACGATCAGGGGCGGAGCCGCCACGAGCGCTTCCTGGGCGTCATCAAGGCCCTCGCCAGCGGGAGGCGGGCCGGCGCGGCGCTGTCGAGCCTGCTCCGGTTCGCCAACGAGACGAGTGCCTCGCTGGCATCGAGCTACCACCAGGAGAAGGCCGCGCTCACCGCCGGCCGGCAGTACAGCGCATCCCTTGCTGAGAGGGCGCACCTCTGGATGCTGTACCACGACCTCGCCAGCCATGTGCTGCTGGGAGACCCGGCCGTCCGGCTTCCGCTGAAGCATGGGGGCATGAGGTAACAAACTTCTCCGAGCGCGTCTGTCTTCGCACCGGCCTCACGACACCGGAAAGCACACATGCCTCCCAACCAAGCCCCCCTGGAAATCACGCTGGAACTCTGTGGAACGCAGTCACCGGAGACGCTGTATCCCTTTCCATGGAAGAAGCAGCGGTACCTGGCGCGCTGCACTCCCGGGAGAAGCATCCCAGTGGAGCTTCGCTGGTCCACGCTCCGAGAGCAGTTGAAGACACTGCTGCGGGTAACGCCCGGGTCACGCGATCTCAAGCGGCTGTCGGAAACCTTGCGAGGCTTCCTCCAACCGGCGGAATGGATTCTCGCGGAAGAGAAGATTCGATACGCGCTCAAAATCGGGCAGCCGGTCCACATCACTGTCTGCTCTAACAACGCTGACGAACTGTACTACCTGCCCTGGGAGTTGCTGCCCACGAACTTCAATGGGCAGCCCCTGGTGGGAGAGAAGAATTACCTCCTCCGATATGAGTGCAAGGACAGACCCATCCGTGATCCGGTTGCCTCAACCCAGGGGCGCATCCTCTTCGCTTGGTCGGAAGCCGGTGGTGGAGTGCCCAAGGACGGCCATCTTGATGAGCTCCGCGCTGCTTGTGCCGCCGCTCGATTTCCTTTCATCGAAGAGGAGGACGTCCTCGAGCACGTGTCTCCGCGGCGGCTCGCGGAGAAGCTGTCGGAGACAGCTCGTCCCGTGACGGCACTGCACCTGCTCTGCCACGGGTCCAAAGTGGACGATGACGCCTATGGGCTCGTCTTCGACCCATCCGAAGAGGGCGATGAGCCAGAGCGTTTGGACCAATGGCAGCTGGCCAACCTGCTCTTCTTATCCAGCAACGGCAGCCCCCTGCGGCTCGTCACCTTGTGCGCCTGCCAGGGCGGGGACTCCGGCATGCCCGCGCATCCCCTGGGAAGCATTGCCCGGATGTTCCATGTCCAGGGAGTCCCGGCGGTCATCGCATCGCGGATGCCGCTGACATGCGCGGGCTCCACCACGCTGACGAGGGCGCTCTACCAGAGCCTGCTCGTTCAGCAGGAGGACTTGTGTACGGCCCTCTCGAGTGCGCGAAAACAGCTGCAGCGGGAGCACTCCAGCTCGAGCGACTGGCTCTCCCTGCAGTTCTACGCGCCCGCCGAAAGCCCGGCCGCGCTCACGCCATTCAGCGCCCTCCCCGCGATTCCCACCGCCCCGGCGGCCCGAGGTGACCTGGTCCTCATCTGTCACGAGTCGCTCAAGCAGACGCACGTGACGCCGACGGATGCGGACGCACCGGAGCTCTTCGCCCAGCGCCACGTCCGGCCGAAGATCCTCATCGACCAGTATCAGGCCATCGGCGAGCGCCGCTGGGAGAACCTGGAGCAGGAGGTGGCACGGCTCGCGGCAAGGAACGGGGCCCTCTGGACCGCCTTCGCCGAGCGCGACACCGAGATCCTCTACTACGGGTTTCCTTATGTCCCGCTGGCCATGCTCGCGGGCTACCTCGCCGACTCCCGCCCGGTCCACGTGCTCGAGCACGACCGGATGCGGCAGCGCTTCACCTGGCAGACGGACACAGTGGCGGCTCACCCGCCGCTGGAGGTGGTGACCCGGCACGGCGAGACAGGTTCCGCGGCCCGTGTGAGGGTTTCCATCTCCAACGAGGTCAGGCCCGAGGACTGCGCGCAGGTGCTCCCGGACTCCGACATCCGGCTGGACCTGCACTTCCAGCTGACGGCACCCGAGCGAGGCGTCGTGAGGAGGGAGGCGCAGCTGCTGGAGTACGCCCAGACCATTCGCCAGATCATCGACCGGAACATCGGTGGCAAGCCTGAGTTCACCAGCATTCATGTCTTTGCCGCCGTGCCCGTGAGCATCGCGTTCCACCTCGGTCGGGCCCTCGCCTACACCGGGCTGCCCGAGTGCTTTGCCTACAACTACAACGCCGACGACGCGCCCCGGTACAAGTGGTGCCTGAGCCTCAAGGCAGCCAAGGCAGCCAACCCGGAGCAGCCGAGCATCACCCTCTTCCCTTCACCCTCCCAAGGGAGCAATGCCAACCATGGCTGACATCCAGACATACCTTGAGCAATTCGACGACAAGATCCGCCTCAAGCGCTTGAAGGAAAACAAGGAGCTCATCGAGAAACGAGACATCATCCTGAACAAGCTCCGTGAGCGCTTCGAGTTGATGCGCGAGGGCGAAGACGGCGAAGACGGCGAAGAGGGCATGGACATCCCCTTCTTCGCGTTCATCAACCAAGGCAGCTACGAGATGGGCACGGGCATCCATCCGGCCGAGGGGCAGGACTATGACATCGACGTGGGGCTGACGTTCAACGCCGCCAAGGCGGACTACCCCAACCCCGTCACGCTCAAGTCCCTGGTGGCCGACGCACTGGAGGACCACACGGACCTCGGCACCGAGGTCCGGCGCTCCTGCGTCACCATCAAATACAAGCGCGACGGCGAGCAGGCCTTCCACGTCGACCTCGCCGTCTACACCTACGACGACCCCAAGAGCGCCGCGAAGCGCCTCCACATCGCCAAGGGAAAGGTCGGCTCGGGCGACAAGGATCGGTACTGGGAGGAGTCGGACCCGGAGGGCCTCGCGCTGTGGGTGGAGCAGCGCTTCAAGGACCGGGAGCAGGAGCAGTTCCTGCGGGTGATTCGTGCGCTGAAGCGGTGGAAGACGGAGAAGTTCAAGACGGATGGCCAGAACGCGCCATCGGGCATCGGGCTCACGGTGGCCGCGGGCCAGTGGTTCCAGCCGAACATCATCACCAGTGACGCTTTTGCCGCCAGGAGGAAGCCCGATGACCTGACGGCGATGCGGGGCTTCGTCGCGAAGCTGGTGAATGCGTTTTATCATGTGGGGTCGAAGCAAGACGGGACGCCGCTCTACCGACTCGATGTGAAGGTGCCCGTCGCGCCCTGGAAGGACATCTTCGTGAAGATGACGGACGGGCAGATGACGACGTTCCGAGACCGGCTCATCCAGCTCCGTGACCAGCTCGACAAGGCAATGCAGCAGCCGGATCCTGTCGAAGCCTGCAAGCTGATGCGAGACCAGTTCGGCCCGGAGTTCCCCGTCCCTGACAAGTCGAGCACGGGGAGTAAAGCCTCGCCGGCCATCATCTCCGCCGCCACCTCGGCCTGAACGCATGTCCGCCGCGATCATCGCCCAGCAGGAAATGCACATCCGGGTGCTCCAGCAGCTTGCCCACAGCGGGCTGCTGGAGGACTGCGGCCGGCCGATCCGTCTCCCCGAAAAGTGGCCGGGCACCCGCACCGAGGCGACGTGCACGGGGAAGATGACCGTGGAGGGACAGACCTTCTGGCTCCGCGTCCGTCTGCCCTGGGAGTTTCCCCTGTGCCTTCCCATCGTCTCAGTGGAGAAAACAGAGTCAGAGGCCGCCCTGCCACACTTCATCAATGACGGTGAGGTGTGCTTCGCGTCGGATGTGGGCCTGCTCGACAGGCGCCGCCCCGAGGCCATCCTGCATGAGTCGATTGAGCGGGTCCGCACCCTGCTCCGCGACATGCTCCGGGGGGACCGTGGGGGGGAGTTCCTCCGGGAAGTCCAAGCCTACTGGTCCGCCATTTCCAGAGGACCCAGTATCGACTGCACTGTCACCGCGGACAACCGTCCGCGCTTCATCTCGGCTCTGTACCGGGGACCGAAGTTGCAGGCGTTGGCAGATGACGCCGACGCCTATGCACACTCATTGCCAGACAGGAGGGCCGGAGGCCTGAGCGCGAAGAAGGCCCTCTACCTGCCGCTGTCCCCTGGTGACGGCAACCCTTCCTTCCTGCCGAAAGAGCTCGCGACGCCCGAGGGCCTCCGCAAGTACGTACGACGAATGCCCGACGGAATTCAGGGTGCCCTGGCCGGTCTGATCCGTCGCTTCGACGTGAGCGAGCACCTGGTAGTGCTGGGCTTGAAGAGGCCTCAGGGAGAGCGGGCCGTTGTCTGCGTGCACCTCAAGCAACTGGAGCACGGGCACCCCTTGGTGCAAGACCGTACCGGCGCGCGGGTCGAACCTATCGCGCTGATGCGGAGGGATCCGGGCTACCTGATTCCCAGGGGCGGCGCGGAGCACGGGCTCCGGGAGCGCCGTGTGCTCATCGCCGGCTGTGGCTCCGTCGGAGGCCACATCGCGCTCGCCCTCGCGCGAGCAGGTGTCGGGGGACTTACGCTCGTGGATCCGGACCGTTTCATGCCGGAGAACACCTTCCGGCACGTGTGTGGAATGCGCTGGCTTTTCGAGTCCAAGGGCATCGGGCTCAAGAAGGAGATCGAGAGCCGCACACCCTATGTCTCCGTGCAGCCGATAGCCGGCCGGCTCGAAAAGCTCCTCCAGGACGCGCCGGACACGGTCCGTGGCCACGACCTGGTGATTGCCGCGCTGGGCCAGCCCACCCTCGAGCTCCATCTGAACGAGTGGGCTTGGTCGAACGCCGAGCACCCACCCGCCCTTTTGACCTGGCTGGAGCCCTACGGCCTGGGCGGGCATGCCCTGCTGACCCACGTGCGGGGCCAGGACGCAATGCAACGCGGCTGTCTGGAGTGCCTCTACGACCGCGACCTGGGAAACCGCGCGGCATTCGCCGCCCCGGGAGGCACGTACACTCAGGACGTGCTCGGCTGTGGAAGCCGGTTCATGCCCTTCGCGGACCTTGATGCACAACGCACCGCCGAGTTGGCCACGCGGCTGGCGCTGCGAGCGCTCCGGCGGGAGGCCCATGAAGCGCCGCTGCAGTCCTGGAAGGGAGATGCCCGCCAGTTCCGACAGAAAGGGTTCACTGTCACGCCGCGCTATGAGCAGGAACCGGACAAGCTGGAAGCCACCTGGCTCGACTACAGGCGCGACGAATGCCCCATCTGCGCGCCTAGCCCCACCTCATGAGTGGGCGCCTGTTCCGCCGCGCGGGCGGTGCCGTGGTGAAGATTGACGCGGCGGCGCTCATGGACCTGCTCCGCTTCAGGCAGTCAGGGTTCCAGAGCGCGGAGGCCGGCGGTGTGCTGCTCGGCCGCCGCATCCTGGGCAGTGCGGACGTGGTCATCGACGAGGTGACCACCCCCCTGGAGGGAGACCGCCGGACCCGCACCACCTTTTACCGAGCCCAGGAGCGGCACCAGGAGGTCATTGACGCTCGCTGGAGCGAGTCCGGAGGAACGTGTCAGTACCTCGGCGAGTGGCACACGCATCCGGAGCCACTGCCGGGACCATCGCTCATCGACGTGCGGGACTGGTGCCGCCGCCTGGATGAGGACCGCTTCGACGGCGAGTCCCTCTTCTTCCTCATCGTCGGCATCGACGAGGTCCGCGCCTGGGAGGGCTTCCGCCAGCCACGGATCATCATCCCGCTGAACCCGATACCCGCGGAGTCCTCTGGAGGCGGCACACCTGCCTCTTGAGCACGTTCTTCAGGCCTCTAAAGACCTTCTCGACGACACGGCTGACACGGAGTTCATCTCATCGCTCCACCAGCGATGGGGTGGGACTGAAGACGGGCCTTGCGCGGGAGGATTTATCAGAGGCCGGTCAATGGCTCGCGTCGGGGCCGGCTGAACGGACGCATTCGCTGCTCTTGCAGAACTGGCCGCTGGCGGCCGGTTGCTCTGCGCCTACGCGGATGGATGGCCCAAGAGCGCAGAACGACGCGGCGCGCACTCTTGATATGCGCCCGAGGGGCACGCTGGGGCGCTTAACCAAGCGACCATCGCTTGAAACGACAAGAGCCCCCGAGTCTTTCGACTCGGAGGCTCTTGTTCGGAGTGCCCAGGGCGGGATTCGAACCCGCACACCTTTCGGCGCCACCCCCTCAAGATGGTGTGTCTACCAGTTCCACCACCTGGGCGTTTCGGCGGGGTCCATGTACCGGACCCCGTGGATTCACGCAACAACCATTTCAACGGTCGCGTGAATCCGATGCTTCCTGACAGCTACTGCGCGGGCGCCGGAGCGGGCGTCGTCGGCGCGGGAGCCTGCTGGCCCTCCGCCGGCGGCGTCGCGGACCGCTCCTGCTCCACCGCTCCCGGCGCCGCAGAAGGCGGCGTCGTGGCTCCCGGGGTCGCCGGGGCCGTCTTCGCCGGCGGCGCCGCCACCGAGCCACCCGCAGCCACCGAACCGCGCAGGCCCACGAGCGACAGGCCCAGCGAGGTCAGGAAGAACAAGCCGGCGCAGACGCCCGTGAGCTTGCTCAAGAAGGTCACCGCGCCGCGGCCACCGAAGGCGCTCGTCGCGGCGCCGCCACCGAGGGCGGAACCCATGCCGGCGTCCTTCCCCGGCTGCAGCAAGATGACGAAGATCATGAACACGCAGAGCAGGACGTGCACGATCGTGAAGAAGGTCAGCATGGGTGTTCCCAACGCTCCGTGAAAAGAGGGCGCAACCTACACAAAGTGGTCAACGGGTGACAACTTCTAACGGGGATAACGGCTTCAGCCAGCCGCCTTCACGATGGCCACGAAGTCCGCCGCCTTGAGGCTCGCTCCCCCCACGAGCGCCCCGTCCACGTCCGGCTGACCCAGCAATTCCGCCGCGTTGTCCGGCTTCACGCTGCCGCCGTACTGGATGCGCACCCGCTCGGCCGTCCCCTCGTCGTACATCCGGGTCAGCAGCCCCCGGATGGCCGCGTGGACCTCCTGCGCCTGCGCCGTCGTCGCCGTCCGGCCCGTCCCAATCGCCCAGACGGGCTCGTACGCCAGCACGAACGCCGCCACGTCCGCCCCGGAGAAGCCCTCCAGCGCGCCCCGCACCTGGCGCTCCACCACCGCCAGCGTCTGGTTCGACTCGCGCTCGGCCAGCGTCTCTCCCACGCAGACGATGGGCGTCATCCCAGCGGCCTTCACCGCCTTCGCCCGCTTGTTCACCGTGGCGTCCGTCTCCCCGAAGAACTGCCGGCGCTCCGAGTGCCCCACGATGACGTAGGCACACCCCAGCTCCGCCAGCATCGGCGCGCTGATTTCGCCCGTGAAGGCGCCCGAGGACTCCCAGTGACAGTTCTGCGCCGCCAGCTGCAGGGGCGCCCCCTCCAGCGCGACGTGCAGGGGCTGCAACGCCACGAACGGGGGCGCGATGGCCACCTCCACCTTGTCGCCCAACGCCGCCACCGCTCCGCGAAGCTCCCGCACCAGCGCGAGCGCTTCCGGCACCGTCTTGTTCATCTTCCAGTTGCCAGCGACGATCTTCCGACGAGCCATCGAGGTGTCTCCCCCGGTGCGTACCGCGTGGGTGCCCTACTTCGTCTCCAGCGCCTTGATGCCCGGCAGCGGCTGGCCTTCCAGGAACTCCAGCGACGCGCCACCACCCGTGGACACGTGGCTCATCTTGTCCGCGTAGCCCATCTGCTCCACCGCCGCCGCGCTGTCGCCGCCGCCAATCACCGTGACGGCGTCCTTGTTGATGGACATCGCCGCGGCCACCGAGCGCGTGCCCTCCGCGAACTTGTCGACCTCGAAGCGGCCCATGGGCCCGTTCCAGATCACCGTCTTCGCGTCGCGGATGCGCTGCGTGTACATCGCGCGCGTCTTGGGACCGATGTCCAGGCCCATCATGTCCGCCGGCACCACCTGATCCGGCGTCTCCTTCACCGGGCCCTTGCCGTCGATGTCCGCGCACACGATGTGGTCGATGGGCAGCACCAGCGGCGTCTTCAGGCGCTTGGCCGTGTCCAGCAGCTTCGCCGCCAGCGCCAGCTTGTCGCCCTCCTCCACCCGGCTCTTGCCCACCTCGATGCCCTGCGCCTTCAGGAAGGTGTACGCCATGGCGCCGCCCACGAGCAGCGCGTCCACCTTGGGCAGCAGGCTCTCGATGACCTTGATCTTGTCGCTCACCTTGGAGCCGCCCAGGATGGCCACGAAGGGCTTCTGCGGATTGCGCAGGACCTTGTCGCCCAGGTACTCGATCTCCTTGCGCATCAGGAAGCCGGCCGCCTTCTCCTTCACGAAGGGCACCATGCCGGCCGTGGACGCGTGCGCGCGGTGCGCCGTGCCGAACGCGTCGTTGACGTAGACGTCCGCCAGCGCCGCCAGCTCGCGCGAGAAGGCCTCGTCGTTCGCCTCCTCCTCCTTGTGGAAGCGCAGGTTCTCCAAGAGGAGCACCTGCCCTGCCTTCAGGTCATTCACCTGCTTCTTCACGTTGTCACCCACGCAGTCGTCGGCGTGGATGACCTCGTGCTTGCCGCCCAGGAGCTCCGCCAGCTTCTCCGCGACGAGCACCGTGGACAGCTTGGGGTCCGCCCCCTTGGGCCGGCCGAGGTGGGACGCCAGGATGACCTTGCCGCCCATCTCCAGCGCGCGCCGGATGGTGGGCAGCGCCTCACGGATGCGGGTGTCGTCGGTGACGCGGCGCCCCTCCAGCGGGACGTTGAAGTCCACGCGGATGAAGACGCGCTTGCCGGTCAACTGCAGGTCATCGATGTAGCGGATCATCTTGGGTGTCCCTTGTGCCTGTCTTGGGTCAGCCTGGGGTGCCGGTGCGGGGAGGCTTTACGCCACGCCCTTGGACACGAGGAACTTCGCCGTGTCGACCATGCGGTTGGAGAAGCCCCACTCGTTGTCGTACCAGGCCATGACCTTGAGCATGTTGTCGCCCATCACGAAGCAGTTGGTCGCGTCGAAGATGGCCGAGTGCGGGTTGCCGTTGTAGTCCACCGACACCGTCTGCGCGTCGCTGAACTCGAGCACGCCCTTGAGCGCGCCGTTGGCGGCGGCCTTCATCGCGGCGATGACCTCTTCGGCCGTGACCTTCTTGGTGGTGTTCACCGTCAGGTCCACCAGGGACACGTTCGGGGTGGGGACGCGGACGGAGATGCCGTGCATCTTGCCCTTGAGCGACGGGATGACCTCACCGATGGCCTTCGCGGCGCCGGTGCTGGTGGGGATCATGGAGAGCGCGGCGGCGCGGGCGCGGCGCATGTCCTCGTGGGTGAGGTCCAGGATGCGCTGGTCGTTGGTGTAGCTGTGCACCGTCGTCAT
Source organism: Corallococcus sp. CA049B (assembly GCF_003611685.1). NCBI lineage: Bacteria > Pseudomonadati > Myxococcota > Myxococcia > Myxococcales > Myxococcaceae > Corallococcus > Corallococcus sp. CA049B. The sequence goes on from NZ_RAWC01000002.1 coordinate 54,133, forward strand.
CAGGCCCTTCTCGACGCCGAAGTTGTCCACCAGCACCTTGGCGATGGGCGCCAGGCAGTTGGTGGTGCACGAGGCGTTGGAGATGATGTGGTGCTTGGCCGGATCGTACTCGTGGTGGTTGATGCCGTACGCGATGGTCATGTCCGGGCCCTTGGCCGGCGCGGAGATGATGACCTTCTTGGCGCCCGCGGCCAGGTGCTTGGCGGCGGCGTCGCGCGCGGTGAAGCGGCCGGTGCACTCCAGCACCACGTCCACGTTCATGCTCTTCCACGGCAGCACGGAGGGGTCCTTCTCCGCGGTGACGGCGATCTCCTTGCCGTTCACGACGATGCCCTTGTCCGTGTGGCTCACCTCGCCCGGCCACGTGCGGTGCACGGAGTCGTACTTGAACAGGTGGGCCAGCGCCGACGGCTTGTCGAGGTCGTTGATGGCGACGATCTCGAGGTCTTCCTTGCGGCTGAGCGCGGCGCGCAGGATGCAGCGACCGATACGACCGAAGCCGTTGATGGCGAGCTTGATGGCCATGGTGTTTCGTTCTCCTTGAAGGAGTGGGCCTTCGCGGCCCACCGTCATGAATCTCGTAAAGAAGGCGGGCGACCGTAGGCAGGCGCCCCCGCCGAGTCAACGCTTCGCGTGGGCCGCTTTCGCGCGTGCACGCCGGAGCTGAACAATCACCCCGACCAACAGCCAGAGCCCGGAGGCCGTTCCCGCGCCGGCCCCGCAGCCGCAGCCGCTGTCCGCCTTGGGGGAATAGTCGTTGGGGAGCGTTGGAACGACCGTGGGCTCCGGCGGCGGAGGCGGCGGTGGCGGCTGCACGGGCGGATGCGGATCCACCTCCCGCACCGCTACGCAGGACGACAGCGGCCGAGGGCTGACCGCGGGCGTCACGTCCGCGTCGGGCAAAGCCGGCGCCTGGGCGACGATTCCCGAGCGCACCAGGAACGCGCCCACCAGCCGCGAACGCTCACGATTGGACGCAAGGCCCTCGAACGGGAAGCCCAGCACCAGCACCTGGCCCGCGGGGGCCGTGCCCGCGGAGAGCACGCCCGCGCCCAGCGACGTGCCGGTGTAGCGCAGCACGTCCGCGCCGCCGCCCGTGGGCGCCAGCACGTCCGTCACCCCCACCGGGTAGGCGCCGAGCGTCCCATCCGCCAGCGGCGTGGCCGACAGGTCCGCGAGGAGCCCGCCCGCCGAGCCCTCCACCCGGGCCGCCGGCGCCCCCGCCGCGATGGACGCCCGGAGGATGTCCGTGAGGAACAGCTTGTCGTCCGCGCTCCCGGCCGCGAGCGTGGACACCGTACGGCCGCCCGACAGCATCAAGTGCCCGCCCCCGGTGACGAACGCGCGCAGGGCGTCCTGCTCCGCCCGCGCCAGGCCCGCGCCCCCCACGCCTCCGCGCCCGGTGGACCAGTCCACCAGCCGGTAACCCGTAGGAGACACCAGCCCCGCCGCCACCGCGTTGCCCGTCGCGCTGTCGAAGGCCACCGCCGACCGCGCGAACGCCGCGCCGTGCTGGCGCAGGTAGCTGCCGTCGTTCATCGCCTCCAGGTAGACGCGCAGCGGGGCCTCCAGGTCGTACGGCGTCTCCAGCTCCTCGCCGCACGCCACCGTCGCGTCCAGCCGCTCGTACGCGTTGACCATCAGCACCGGCGCGGTGTCCCCCACCCGCACGCCCACCGTGGCGGACGGGAAGGACTCGCCGCCCGCGTTCACCGCCGCCACCCGGAAGTAGCGCAGCGTGCCGGGCGACAGCGTGACGGTGGCCGACGTGCTCTGGACCTCCGTGCCCTCGTCCCAGCCGAAGCCGTCCGCGCTCTGGTAGAGCCGGTAGGCCGTGGGGGCGTCGCGGCCCTCCTCCGACGCGACCTGCGGGGGCGCGGTCCACTTCACCTCCACCGCGCCGGGCGTCGCGTTGCGCGCCACCACCGCTCCGGGCGTCTCCGGCGGCAAGTGCACCGCCGCGCCGTCGCGGGTCGCGAAGTACTTGATGAGCCCCTGCACGATGGCGCGCGCGGCCACGTGGCGGACGCGGGCCTCCTTGAGGTTCGCCGCGTCCGTCGTGTTGTCGTGGTACGCCATCTCCAGGAGCACGCTGGGCATCTCCGGGTTGTGTGTGGGGTTCACCTCGCCCAGGTTCGCCGAGCGCAGGGCGCGCACCCGCCAGTTCGGATCCACCTCGCGCTTCAGGTCCGTTTCAAGCTGCGACAAGAGAGCGCGCGCCATCACGTCACCGCCCGCCACGCCGGTGAAGTTGAGCGTGCCGTCCACCGGGTTGGGCCCGTAGACGTAGGCCTCCGTCCCCCGAATCGTGCCGGACGTGCCCGCGTTGGTGTGCCACGCGACGTAGACGGCGTCCTCGCCCTCCTCGTGCAGCCACGCGGCGAAGCGCGGCCGGGACGTCACGTCCGCGTTGCGCTCGTTGGACAGCGCGTTGGCTCCCGACGGCGCGTACACGCTGAAGGGCGCCCCGCTGTACTGCACGTGGTAGCGCCCGCTCTCCTCGAAGCGCGGACGCAGGAGCGGCCCCTGCGCCGCGTCGCCCAGGAGCCCCCGCCCACCGCCCAGCCGCACCGCGTCCACGGACAGCGTCGCGCCCGTGCCCTGCGCCGAGTCATTCTCCAGCACCACCGCGCCGGACTCCGGGTGCTGGCCCGCCTTGAAGTAGAAGCGCCCCAGCAGCACCCACGTCCCGCCGTGGCGCTGCTGGTTCACCCGGAAGTGGCTCTCCCCGCCCGCGTGCTTCACCACGTAGTGCGCGTCCGTCGCGCGCGTGGGGTCGGAGCCGTAGGAGACGTAGACGTTGTAGGCCGCGTCCGCCGGCACGTCCGGCGTCCACGTCGCCTTCGCGGTGGAGGTGGCCGCCGTGTCCAGCGTGCGCGTGGTGCCCAGCGTGAAGGGCTCCACCCCGTTGCCCATGGGAACGGGCGGAGGCGCCCAGCCCTTCTGGGTGGAGGCGTGGAAGCGCGCGGCGTCGCCGTCCTCCACGTAGCCCGTGCCGCCGTTGTCCACGGTGGCGATGAGCGGGTTCAGGTCCGTCTCACGCACGGACACCACCGTGGCGCCCGCCGCCATCAGCATGGGTTGCAGCTCCTGCGCCACCACCTCCACGGAGATGAAGTCCTCCACCACGCCCCAGGTGTTGGGCCGCTGCGTCGCCCAGCGCTTCAGCCCGTTGTCGCGGTAGAAGCCGTGGCCCGGGCTCAGGTAGATGACCTTGCCGGACAGCGCGCCCTCGCCCCTGCGCGTCTGCGGCACGCCCGCGGCCTTCACGTTGGACTTCGCGGCCCGCGTCTCACGCCGCACCACGGCGGGCGCGTCCGGCGACAGGCGGCGCTGCTCGTGCGCCCGGGGGGCCGGAGCTGGCAGGTATTGAACACCCGGCGGCTCCAACCCCAGGTCGTCGCCTTCGAACGCTTCGGGGGTGCCCTGCGCGTGAGCGAGGACGGAGGTGCATAGCAGGGTCAGCGCCAGCGAGCGCGACCAGGACGGAAGGGACGTTCGCATCACGCGGCCGACCTTACCCCTTCACTCCCCCGCTTCAATCGGACCCGTGGGTGCTAGCCTGCCCACCCCTTCACCTTCCGATGACCGTTCCTGTAACCCCTCGTCCCCAGTTTCCCTCCCGCCGCAGCAACGGCCTGTTCGCTTCGTTCGGACATGCGTGGGCAGGGCTCATCCACACCGTGGCCTGGCAGCGCAACATGCGCATCCACCTCATCTCCGGCGTGCTGGTGGGGCTGGTGGGCAGCGGCATCCCGCTGGGGCTCGCGGAGAAGGTCACGCTCATCTTCTGCGTGCTGCTCATCTTCTTCGCGGAGATTTTGAACAGCGCGCTGGAGCAGCTGGTGGACCTGGCCGTGCAGCAGTTCGATGAGAAGGCCCGGCTCACCAAGGACGCGGCGGCCGCGGGCGTGCTCGTGCTCGCGGGCGGCACGGTCGTCATCTTCGCCGCCATCCTGATCAACTACTGGGAGACGGTGCGCACCAGCACGGACGCCATCTTCCGGCAGGTCGCGCTGGGGCTGCCGCTGGCCGGCTGCGCCACGGTGCTCGTGCTGCCCCAACCCAGGCCCGCCGCCGTGGACGTGCTCGCGTTCCTGCTGGCCTTGGGGCTGCTCGCGCTGACGGCGCCCACGTCCGCGAGCCTCGTCTTCACCGCGCTCACCGCCGCGCTGCTCGTCATCGCCGCCGCGGCGGCCCGCGAGCGCAGGCGGCATCCCCAGCCCTGAGGGCCCGAGGTCAGGCGACGCCGGCCAGAACGAGCATCTGGGAGCACGACAGCGTTCCTGCTCGAGCTCCCGCCACCTCGCGGGTGGGGCGCCCGGAACCAGTCCGGAGCCCGCTCACCCGCGGAGGGTCGATGCAGGGGATTCTAAGGGGCTACGCGCGCTGCTGAAAGCCCGCCCCGGAGTCGGGGGCGGACGTCGACTGGGCGGCGGCGACCGCCTTGTCGCCTTCCCTCAGGTCGGTCGTCACGAGCTCCAGGAGCTCCGTGGCGATGCCGATGACCTGGTGCGGCGTGTAACCGCTTGCGCGCAGCTGGTTGAAGAACGTGCGCGCGAGGATGCGGGTGCCCTTCTGGTCGGTGCTCACGGGAATTGCCTCCGGATTCGACGCCATGTGTCAGGGCGCCGCGACTGCGTGCGGGTCCGGTCTTCAACCTCCGTGCCAGCCGTTCTCTTCCAAACGGATTCTCCAGCAGTCCTCAGGGGTTGAAGCCCGGAAGTGGACGGCACGGAACGTGGAGTGTGCGAAGGGGGTTACGCACCCGGGCGTCCGCTCTGCCTGGAACGGCGTTCCCGGGTGCTACGGCGGGTACGCACCCACCCCACGGGCCATCTTGTCTTTTCAAGTGCTTGCATTCCCTCCGGGGGGTGGAGCACATACGCGCCCCCCCACCGAGGAGTCAGAACACAATGGCGTACCGGGTGAACAACATCGGGCTGTGGCTGGACGAGCCGGAGGAGCTGCTCGGCCAGCGCGCCGCGGAGAAGCTGGGGGTCACCCGGAGCGACCTCGCCTCCGTGCGGGTGGTGCGCTCGGTGCTGGATGCGCGCAAGAAGGGCAGCCCGCGTTACATCTACACGCTGGAGGTGGAGCTGGCCCCGGGCCGCAAGGCGCCGCGGCTGCCCCCGGACGTGAGCGAGGCCCCACCTCTGCCAGAGCTACCGCCGCGCGTGAAGGAGCCGGAGAAGCTGCCGCTCATCATCGGCACCGGACCCGCGGGGTTGTTCTGCGCGCTGGGCCTCTTGGAGCGCGGCGTGCGCAGCATCCTGCTGGAGCGCGGCAAGGAGGTGGTGACGCGCCGCAAGGACGTGGCGAAGCTCATGCGCGACGGGTCGCTCGACCGCGAGAGCAACATGAACTTCGGCGAGGGCGGCGCGGGCGCGTACACGGACGGCAAGCTGTCCACGCGCATCAACCACCCCATGGTGCGCAAGGTGATTGAGGCCTTCGCGAAGTACGGCGCGCCGGATCACATCCTCATCGAGGGCAAGCCGCACATCGGCTCCGACCTGCTGCCCGGCGCGGTGGCGAAGCTGCGCGAAGAGCTCATCGCGGGCGGCTGCCAGGTGCACTTCGAGCAGCGCGTGGACGACCTGCTCTACCGCGACGGCCGCATCGCGGGCGTGAAGATGGCGGACGGGCGCACGCTGGAGAGCGACCGCGTCATCCTGGCGCCGGGCAACTCCGCTCGCGAGCTGTACGAGCGCTTCGCCGCCGACGGCCGCGTGAGCGTGGAGGCCAAGCCCTTCGCGCTGGGCTTCCGCGCGGAGCACCCTCAGTCGCTGATCAACGGCATCCAGTACGGCTCCGCGGCGAAGCACTCCAAGCTGCCGCCCGCGGACTACAAGCTGGCGGAGAACCTGGACGTGGACGGCGAGGTGCGCGGCGTCTACTCGTTCTGCATGTGCCCCGGCGGCATCGTGGTGCCCACGCCCACGGAAGAGGGGCTCCAGTGCACCAACGGCATGAGCAACTCGCGGCGCAACGCGAAGTTCGCCAACGCGGGCATCGTCGTGTCGGTGTCCGTCGCGGACTTCGCGCGCGAGGGCTTCCACGGGCCGCTCGCGGGCCTGGAGTTCCAGCGGCACTGGGAGGGCGAGGCCTACAAGCTGGGCGGAGGCCGCTTCTTCGCGCCCGCGCAGACGATTCCGGACTACCTGGCCGGCCGCGTGAAGAAGGACCCGGGCGACACCAGCTACCGCCCGGGCCTGGCGCACACGGACCTGAACAAGCTCTTCCCGGAGCGGCTGACGCAGTCGCTCAAGGCGGCGCTGCGCACGTTCGACCGGAAGATGAAGGGCTTCATCAGCGACGAGGGGAAGCTCATCGGCATCGAGAGCCGGACGTCCTCGCCCGTGCGCATCACCCGGGGGGACGACCTGCAGTCCGTGTCCATGCGCGGCCTGTATCCGGTGGGCGAGGGCTGCGGCTACGCGGGCGGGATCGTGTCCTCCGCCATTGATGGACTGCGCGCCGCTGAGCAGATTGCGACAGAGCTGGCTTGAGGTCCCCGCCCCCTTCCGGGCAGGGTAGGCCGGGAGGGAGGAAGACCCATGGCGTACCGCGTGCGCAGCCCCGAGGGTGAGCTGATGTTCCCCTCGCTGGGTGACATCGAGCGGGCCTACCTGCAGGGCCTGGTGGACCCGGACGACGAGGTGCGCGAGGACGGCGCGGAGAAGTGGCGCAAGGCGTCCTCGCTGCCCGTCCTGGCCCGGGCGAAGAAGCCCCACGGCCAGGACACGTCCAAGCGCGCCCAGACGCTCACGGTGGTGGGCGCGGTGGCGGCGGGCGTGCTCGCGCTCGTGCTGCTCTTCACCGGCACGAACTGGAATGTCCGGATGATGGGCATCGCGCTGGCCCTGGTGGTCAGCGGATTGCTCACCCGGGTGACGTTCAAGGCCTACAAGCGGCCTCCGCCCGTCCCCTGACGACGCCTGGCCCCCTGCCCTCCGGGGCAGCGGCACGGCCCTCGACGCCAGCAGGCCCGACACGGCCCATGTTTGGTGGAAGGCACCCCGGGGGGTGCCCTCCATCGCGCTGGAGGAGGACCGCACCTTGCTCAGCACCTACCTGTCCCGAGAAGCCGCTCGCAAGCTTCGCCATGGCGCCCCCTGGCTGCGCCGCGAGGACATCGTCTCCATGGAGGGCGAGCCGCAGCCCGGCACGCCCATGCAGCTCAAAGACGAGGACGGGCATGTCCTGGGGCTGGGGGACGTGGACCTCCAGGCTTCCTACGCCGTGCGCCGGCTGGGGCTGCCGGACGAGTCCGTGGAGGGGCTCATCCCCCGCCACGTGCGCCACGCGTTCGAGCGCCGCGGCCGGCTGGTGGACGACCCGCGCTTCTGCCGCATCGTCAACGACGACGGGGACGGGCTGCCGGGCCTCATCGTGGACCGGTATGATCAGCACTTCGTCGTCCAGACGCTCACCCGCTCCATGGATGCGCGGCAGGAGGAGATCACCCGCACGCTGGGAGAGGTGACGGGGGCGGCCTCCGTGCTCTTGCGCAACGACACGCTCCGGCGCAAGGCGCTGGGCCTGCCCGCGCAGCGCCCGCACGTGATGTACGGCACGCCGCCGCGCTGGTGCCGCCTGCTGGAGATGGGCGCGCGCTTCACGGTGGACCTCACCTACGGCCGGGGCACGGGCTACGCGTATGATCACCGCGAGCTGCGCCGCTTCCTGGGGCGCACCGGCAACGGGGACCGCGTGCTGGACGTGGCGTGCAACGTGGGCGGGCTGTTCGTCCACGCGGGGCGGCACGGGGCGAAGCACATCCTCGCCTTCGACGGCAACGCGGACGCGGCGGACCTGGCGCGGGAGAACGCGGAGGCCAACGGGCTGCTCGGCCGGGTGACGGTGGAACAGGGCGAGCCGCTGGCCGTGCTCCGGGCCCTCAAGGACGCCTTCGATCTGGTGCTGCTCGACACGCTGGGGGTGGCGTCCGAGGAGGACTTCATCGAACAGGTGCGGCTGGCCCTGCGGCGCACCCGCCATGGCGGGCGGCTGCTCGTGGTCGGATATCACCCACCGCTGGCGCTGGGCTCGTTCACGGAGTGCGTGGCCACGGCCTGCGAGCAGGAGGCGCGCATCGCATTCCGGCTGGTACGGATGGGACTGCCGCCGGACCACCCCGCGCCGGTCGGCTCCCCAGGGGCCGAGTACCTGGAGGCGGTGGCGCTCGAGGTGAGCTGAGGGCCCGTGCTGTTTCGCCCTCGACGGGCCCTCCTCGGTGTTAGTGTCCGCGCCGCGATGACAACCGAAAACGAGTCCCAGGCCGCGACCTCCTCCACCCCGGAGGCTTCCGTCGAGACCGTCCGCAAGGTGTACGCGGCGGACCTGCGCGAGAAGGACCGGGTCAACACCGTCTTCCGCGTCACCAAGAAGGAGAAGGTGAACGCGCGCAGCGGCAAGGTGTTCCTGTCGCTGTCCCTGGCCGACAAGAGCGGCACGGTGGACGCGCGCGTCTTCGACAAGGTGGACGCGCTCGAGCCCGTCTTCCAGAACGGCGACTACGTCCTCGTGCAGGGCAGCGTCATCGTCTTCCACGGCCGCACCCAGGTCGTCGTGGAGGCCGTGGAGCGGCTGGATCCGGAGCCGCTCGACCCCAAGGAGTTCGAGCCGCCCCCCGCCCCGCCCGCCGAGCCGAAGGCCGAGTCCAAGGCTGGCGAAGCGAAGTCCGGCGAAGCGAAGTCCGGCGACGCGAAGGCCGAGTCCAAGGCTGGCGAAGCGAAGCAGGCGGAAGGCAAGCCCGAGCGCCACGAGGGCGGCGGTGGCCCGCGCGCGGTGGGGCAGATCCGCGAGCTCGTCACCGAGCGCGTCAACGACCCGTTCGTGAAGCAGCTGCTGCTGGCGTTCCTGGACGACGCGCAGGTGTCCGCGGCGCTGCCGGTGGCTCCGGCGGCCAAGGGCGTGCACCACGCGTGGCGCGGCGGGCTGGCCGAGCACGTCCTGTCGGTGATGCGCCTGACGCTGCGCGTGTCGGACCACTACCCCATGGCGGACCGCGACCTGCTGCTGGCCGGCGCGTTCCTGCACGACGTGATGAAGGGCGGCGACGGGGCGTCCGACAAGGGCTTCGACACCTCCGACGAGGGCCGGCTGGTGGGCCACGCGGTGCTGGCCGCGCAGAAGATCCGCGAGAAGACCCTGGGCATCCCCGGCTTCCCGCCGCTGCTGGAGCAGCACCTGACGCACCTGGCGATCTCCCAGTCGGGGGCGTCCGGCGCTCCTGGCGCGAAGGTGCCGGTGACGCTGGAGGCGCAGATCGTCGACACGCTCAGCTCGCTCGACGCGCGCATCTCCTCGTGGGTGGAGGCCATGCAGCGCGATCCGAACGAGCGCTGGACGGACCACCTGCGCGCGTATGAGCGCTCCCTCTGGAAGGGCTTCGTGCCCACCGGTCGTGGCAGAGCTCCGGTGGAGGGCAGCCGACGCAAGCACCGCGAGGAGAAGCGCAAGGCGCGCGCCGACAAGGGCCCGCCGGCCCAGGCTGGCGAGGGCGCTGCCGCCCCCGCGTCCCAGGAGGCCCGTCCGGAGCGTCCGCCGCGGCCTCCGCGCGAGCCCCGCGCCGAGCGTCCGCCGCGTGAGGACCGGGGTCCGCGCGAGGAGCGCCCCGCCCGTCCGCCGCGCGAGGACCGTCCTCCCCGCGACCCCAAGAGCCTGCCCGGCGAGCTGACCTTCAAGCCGTTCAGCGCGCTGGCGCCGGCCCCGAAGTCCGGTGGTGAGGGTGGTGGCTCCTCGGAGGGCTGAAGTCCATGGCGAAGCGGCTGGGAGAGCGGTTGATTGAGGCCGGCCTCGTGACTCCGGGGGCCGTGGAGCAGGGTCTGGAGCACCAGAAGATCACCGGCCACAAGCTGGGGGACTGTCTGGTGGAGCTGGGCCTGCTCCAGGAGGCCGCGCTGCTGCGGCTCCTGGCCAACGAGTTCCAGACCCGCTTCGTCACCGCGGACAAGCTGGCCAAGGTCCGCATCGACACGAAGGTGTTGGACAAGCTGCCGGTGCGGCTGGCGGAAGCGCAGAACGTGCTCCCGCTGGCCGTGGATCCGGAGCGCAAGCTGCTCTCGGTGGTGGCCGCCGAGCCGCAGAACAAGTCGCTGCTCGACGAGATCGCCCTCGTCACCGGCATGTCGGAGGTCTACGCGTACATCGGCCTGCGCAGCGCCATCTCCGCGGCCATCCGCAAGCACTACTACGGCGACCCCACGGCGTTCACCACGCTGCTGGAGGGCCCCTCCGCGAACAACGGCCCGCGCCGTCCGGACACGCCCTCCAACACGCACGTGGGCGCGGAGCCCGGGCGCGGCGGGAGCTCCGCCGGACGCAGCAGCGCCACCAGCCTGAGCATGCGGCTGGAGACGGACGCGCGGATGCGGCTGCAGCGCGGCGGCAGCGGCACCAACGTGGCGCGCGTCTCCACGCAGCGGCGCGAGCCGGGCGGCCCGCGCGGGCTCATCAGCGACACGGACTACGTGGAGACGCTGAGCCTGATGGTGGGGCTGCTGGAGCAGGACCGGCCCCGGCACCGGGGACACTCCGCGCAGCTGGCGCGGCAGGCGGGCATCGTCGGCCAGCGCATGGGCATGCCCCACAAGGAGCTGGCGGCGCTGTCCATCGCGGCGTACCTGCACGACCTGGGCAAGCCCCCGGAGCGGCACTACTCGCTGGCGAGCAACGCGGCCAACCCGGAGTGGAAGGCGCAGGCCAAGGCGTGCTGCCGCGCGCCCACGAAGCTCTTCGAGACGGTGCACCTGCCCGCGCAGGTGAACACCATCCTCGCGCAGCTGTACGAGGCCTGGGACGGCTCCGGCACGCCCCAGGGCGCCAAGGGCGAGGACATCACCCTGGGCGCGCGCATCCTGGCGGCGGTGGACAGCTTCCTGGAGCTGACCAAGAACCCGGGCAACGCATTTGGCCGCGTCTTCACCAAGCAGCAGGCGCTGGAGCACCTGAAGAAGTACGCGGGCGTGCTCTACGATCCGGTGGTGGCGGACATCGTCGGGCAGCTGCAGAGCGGCGCGCTCTTGGTGCACCGGCTGGCCAGCGAGGGCCGCCAGGTGCTCATCGCGGAGCCGGACGAGGCCACGCGCGGCGAGCTGCTGGAGGCGGTGCTCAAGCAGGAGCTGGTGGCGCACGCTCTGTCCACGCTGGACGGCGCGCTGGACGGCCTGTCGCGGCAGGACTGCGACGTGCTGGTGGTGAGCCTGCGGCTGGGCCAGCAGGAGGTGATGGACCTGCTGGAGGCCGTGCGCTCCATGCCGGAGAGCGCGGGCCTGCCCATCGCCGTGGTGGGCGAACCGGATGCCCAGGCGCGCGAGCGGCTGCTCATGGCGGGCGCGACGGCGGTGCTCTCCCCGAGCGACAAGGCGGAGGTGGCCCGCACGGTGCTGTCCCTCTTCCAGGACCGCGTGCAGCACAACGGCCCGGGCCGGGTGGTGCGCGGCAGCTTCGACGAGCTGCCCCCGAAGGAGCTGCTCCGCACGCTGGGCGGCGGCAAGAAGAGCGGGAAGCTCCAACTGCGCAGCCACACGCTGGAGGGCTCGCTGCACCTGGAGCGCGGCCGCGTGGTGCACGCGGCGTTCGGCGGCCACGCGGGCGAACCCGCGCTGCAGGCCCTGCTGAAGCTGAAGCAGGCGGACTTCGTCTACGACCCGGACGCGCTGCTGCTGGACATGCCGCAGTTGGACCAGGACCTGGAGGCCCTGGCCAACGCGCTCACGCCAGCGTGAGGTTGAAGAGGCGGGCCGCGTTCGCCGTGGTGACGCGGGCCACCTCTTCCAGCGACACGCCCTTCAGCTCCGCGACCTTCTTCGCCGTCTCCAGCACGTGCGCGGGCTCGTTCTTGCGGCCGCGGTGGGGCACCGGCGCGAGGTAGGGGCTGTCCGTCTCCACCATCAGGCGCTCCAGCGGCGCGAAGCGCACCGCGTCCTGGAGGGCCTCCGTCTTCTTGTAGGTGACGACGCCGGACAGCGACAGGAAGAAGCCCCGGTCCAGGTACTTGCGGGCCGCGGCCGTGTCGCCGGTGAAGCAGTGGATGACGCCGTTCGTGACGTCCTCGGCCGCCAGGGCCGCTTCGCAGTCGTCGTGCGCGTCGCGCACGTGCACCACCAGCGGCTTGGACAGGCGCTTCGCGAGCGCGCACTGCCGCCGGAAGACGGTGGCCTGGATCTCGCGAGGCGAGTAGTCGTAGTAGTAGTCCAACCCGGCCTCGCCCACGGCGCGCAGCTCCGGACGGGCGCAGGTGCGCTCCAGCATCTCGAAGTCCGCTTCGGTGGCGCGGGCGGCCGCGTGCGGGTGGATGCCCAGCGTGGGCGACAGGAACTCCGGGTGCCGGGCGGCGACCTCCAGCGCGTGGCCCCAGTCCCCGGGGGCGTGGAACTGCCCCACCAGCACCGCGTGCACCAGCCCCGCGGCGCGCGCGCGCTCCAGCACGGGCGCTACGTCCGCGTAGTCCTTCGGCTCCAGGTGGCAATGCGCATCAACCAGTTTCATGGCTTCTCCTGAAACAGCTCTTCCAGCTCCATCCGCGCCTCTTCCGAGGCGAAGGTGGGCACGGCGGCGCGCAGGCGCTCCACGCCCTCCGCCACGCCCAGGCGCCACACGCCGTCCGCCGCGTCCAGCCGGTCGTCCTCCGGCGCGCTCCGGTCCTCCAGCACGGTGAGCAGCCAGGGCAGCGCCTGCGCATCCCCCAGCCGGCCCAACCCGCGCGCGGCGGCGCCCCGGCAGGGGTCCTTCGCGTCCGCGAGGATGTCCTTCAGCCGCTCCAGCGCGCCCGGGACCTTCAGCTCACCGCACAGCTCCACCGCGAGCGCCCGGTCCGCGCTCCACTTCTTGCGCGTGCGCTGCATCAGCCAGTCCGCGCCCTCCGGGTCGCCCAGCTTCAGCAGCACGCCCGCGGCCTGCGTCTTGTCGAACGCGGGCAGCAGCCACTTGCCGAAGAGGCGCTTCACCGCCGGCAATGCGCGCGTGTCCTCCAGCTCCGCCAGCGCGCCCAGCGCCCGGAAGCGCAGCGTGTCCACGTCCAGCGCGGCCACGAGCACGTCCAGGCCAGCGGGGTGCTTGAGGGCGGCGATGCCTCGCGCGGCCTCGAAGCGGACCTCCGGAGTGGGGTCCTCCAGCATTCCGGCCAGGGCTCCGCGCGCGTGTGGCAGCGCGAGGTCCGCGAGCCGTCCGGTGGCCTCCAGCCGCACGCGGGTGTCCTCGTCACGCAGCCTTGGCAGGAGCATGTCCGGGAGCTGCTCCGGCGGCAGGATGACGGACGCCAGGCTCACGCCCGAGCGGCGCACCTCCGGCTGCGCATCCGCGAGCAGCCGCACGAGCACGTCCGTGAACTCCGCCGCGTGCGCGGGCTCCTCGGACGCGAGTTGGAACAACAGGTCCGCCGCCTCGGCCCGGCTCGCCGGCCGCTTCTCCCGCTCCAGGGTCAACAGGGCGCGGTCCCGCTCGGCACGCCAGTCCGCCACGTCTCGTCACCTCTCTGGCGCCCGGGCCTTCCCGTGCCCGGCGCGTGCTTGGGGTCCCGGTCGTCGTCCGACGCCAGGGGCCTGCCGCTCCAACCGAATCTGAAACCCCTCCCGCGCCGCATGGAATCAGCGTGGGAGGGCATTCCGGACGACGCCCTACCCTGCGCCCACCCGGACCGGAAGCGACCGCCCGCGTGCGCGCGTACGGCGCGCATCCCGGGGAGCTCGGCGGCCACCCGGGATGCCACCTCCGCGCTACTTCACGTCGGCGCCGGGCGGCACGTCGCCCGGCTCCAGCAGGGACAGGTCCTTGCCGCCCGAGCCCGCCGTCAGCAGCATGCCGCGCGACTCGATGCCCTTGAGCTTGCGCGGCTTGAGGTTCGCCACCACCACCACGCGCCGGCCCACCAACGCCTCGGGCGCGTACGCCTCCGCGATGCCGGACACGATGGTGCGCGGCGTGCCCTCACCCAGGTCCACGTCCAGCTTGAGCAGCTTGTCCGCGCCCTTCACCTTCTCCGCGGCCACGATGCGCCCCGCCTTCAGCACCACCTTGGCGAAGTCCGCGTACTCGATGTCGGCCGCGGGCGCGCCTTCCGCCGCCCCCGCTCCTGGGGACGCCTGCGTGGTGGGCGCCGCTTCGGGAGTCTTCGCTTCCACGGGCTTCTTCTCCGTCTTCTTGTCCTTGCCGCCTGCCTTCGCGGGCTCGGCGGCCGGCGTCCCCTCGGGGACCTTGATGATGGCGTTGACGCGCTCCTCCTCCAGCCGGGGCAGCAGCGGCTCCGGCGTGCCCAGCGGACGGGTGCGGTCCAACAGCGGATACTTCGCGGTGGCCAGGACCTGGAACGTCAGCGGCTCTGCTCCCAGTTGCGCGAAGAGCTTCTCCGAGATGCGCGGCGTCACCGGCGCCAGCAGCGCGCCCAGCAGGTACGCCACGTCCGCCGCGTCCGACAGGTCCGCGCGCGCGGCCTCCGCGTCCTTCTTCACCAGCGCCCACGGCGCCGCCGTCTGCAGGAACGCGTTCGCGGTGGAGGCGATCTCCGTGATGACCCGGATGGCGTTGCGGTACTCCAGCTTCTCGAACGCCTCGCGCACCTCCGGCACGCGCGCCAGCGCGTCCTCCACCAGCTTGCGCCCCGCCCCTTCCGCGCGGCCCGGCGCGAGCTTCTTCTCCAGCGGCCCGGCCAGCAGCGACAGCGCGCGGTTGGCCAGGTTGCCCACGTTGTTGACGAGTTCGCCGTTCACCCGGAGGCGGAAGTCCTTCAGGTTGAGGTCCAGGTCCTCCACGCCCGCGCCCAGGTTGGCCGCGTAGAAGTAGCGCAGGTAGCTGGGGTCCAGCAGGTCCAGGTAGTCACGCGCGGCCACCATGGTGCCGCGGCTCTTGCTCATCTTCTCCCCGTTCACGGTCAGGTGCCCGTGCACCTTGATCTCGTTGGGGATGTGGAACCCCGCGACGTTCAGCACCGCGGGCCAGAACAGCGCGTGGAAGTAGACGATGTCCTTGCCGATGAAGTGGACGATGCGCGTGGGCGCGTCCTTGCCCCAGTACGCGAGCGCGTCCGGGACCCGGCCCGACTCCTTCGCCCACTTCTCCGTCGTGGCGATGTACCCGATGGGCGCGTCCAGCCAGACGTAGAAGAACTTGTCCGTCTCACCCGGAATCGCGAAGCCGAAGTACGGCCCGTCGCGGCTGATGTCCCAGTCCGCCAGGCCCTTCTCGAAGAAGCCCTGGAGCTGGGCGGCCAGGCCCGGGTGGATGAAGCCGGGGCGCTTGAGCACTTCCTGGAGGAAGTCCGCGTGCCGCGACAGCTTGAAGAACAGGTGCACGGAGTTGCGGCGCACCGGAGGCGTGCCGCACAGCGCGCACTTCGGGTCGATGAGGTCCGTGGGGTTGTACGTCTTGCCGCACTTCTCGCAGGCGTCGCCGTACTGTTCCGTGGCCCTGCAGTTGGGACAGGTGCCCCGGATGAAGCGGTCCGGCAGGAAGCGCTTGTCCTTCTCGCAGTAGGTCTGCTCGATGTCGCGGCGGTCGATGTCGCCCGCGTCCTTCAAGCGCCCGTAGATGAGCTCCGCGTAGTGGCGGTTCTCCGGCGAGTTGGTGGAGTGGAAGTAGTCGAAGCGGATGTCGAAGTCGCGGAAGTCGCGCTGGTGCTCGTCGTGGAAGCGCGCGACGAACTGCTCCGGTGGGATGCCCTGCTTCGCGGCGTTGATTTCGATGGGCGTGCCGTGCGTGTCGTCCGCGCAGAAATAGACGACGTCCTGGCCGCACGAGCGCAGGAAGCGGACGTAGATGTCCGTCTGGATGTACTCGACGGCGTGGCCGAGGTGGACGGCGCCGTTCGCGTACGGAAGGGCGCTGGTGACGAGGATTCTCTCCGCCATGGACTCTCCTGAGGGCGGCGGACCATAGCCGCTCGGGGATACGAGGTCATCGCCAACATGCAGGCCGGACGCTGCATGGCGCGAAGGGGGATGTTATCGAGCGGACGCCATGTGCACCGTCCTCCTCCTCCGTAACGTCCACCCCGAGTGGCCGCTGGTCCTCGCCGCCAACCGGGATGAGTTCTACGCGCGCCCGGCCCACGGGCCGAAGGTCCTCTCCGAGTCCCCCCGCGTGGTGGGCGGCCAGGACGTGGAGCGGGGCGGCACGTGGATGGGGGTGACCCACGAGGGAGTCATCGTCGCCCTGACGAACCAGCGCGGCGCCCGGAGCCTGGGCCTGGCCCCCCGCTCCCGGGGCGAGGTGGTGCTGCGCGCCCTGCAGGCCGGGTCGGTGGAGGCCATCGAGCGCTACGTCGGCACCCTGCCCGCGCCGGAGTTCCTGCCCTTCAACCTGCTCTACGGGGACGCGCGCACCCTGCGGGTGGCCTACGCGCGGCCGGGCCATGAGCACCTCCTGCACGAGGACGTCCCGGACGGCGTGCACGTGCTCCCCAACGACAGCCTGGACAACCTGGCGCTGCCCAAGGTCCAGCGGGCGCATGCGCTGGCGGAAGGCGTGGCGAAGCGCCCGTGGCCGGAGCTGGTGACGGGGCTCCAGGCAGCCCTGGCCGACCATGCCCTGCCGCCCCGGGAGGCCGCGACGGGGCCGCTCGCGGAGGACGAGCTGCCCGCGGACTTCCTCCAGCAGCTCCAGGCCCTGTGCATCCACACGGAAGAAGGCTACGGGACGCGCTCGTCCGCCATCGTCGCGCTCGGGCCCGGCCGCGTGGGGCACTACCTGGCCACGGACCTCGCGCCCTGTCAGGGCGGCTGGCGGGACGTGACGGGCCTGCTCACGGCGCCCTGAGCGGACCGCCGCGTCTTTCAGTCCAGCCGCGCCCGCATCACCGCGTCGCGGCCCGCGTCGTAGGTGGCTTCGAAGGCCGGTCCCCTTCCGGTGAAGGCCTCCACCGGGGGCATGGCCACGTCCACGCGGACCTCCCGCACGTCGCAGCCCAGGTCGGAGCGGTAGAAGGCCGGCTCGCCGGTGACGTTGATGGCGATGAGCCGCGCGCCCGGGAACAGCTGACACGCGTCATGGATGGGCGTCGCGGACACGCGGTCCGCGCCCGGGTCGATCCGCTCCAACGTCGCGTCCTTGAACAGGAGCGGGTTGGAGGCGCTCGCGGAGACGGCCTCCGCCAGCGGGCCGCGCGTGACGGTCACCAGCCGGATGCCGCCCGCGGAGGGCTCCTGGTGGAAGGTGGCGAAGGGCACGGGGAGCTCCTCCACGCGCGCGCCTGCGTAGAAGGAATCCAGCACCTGGGTGAAGCGCTCATGGCTCAAGGGGGGCACTGTCGCCGCGCCACCCGCCGCGCCCAGCGCGCCCGCCGCCACGGCCGGTCCCAGCGCGCCGCCCGACACCAGCACCGCGAGCAGGCCCACCGCCGCGCCCACCGCGCCGCGCGTCGCGGCGACCTTGCGCGTCTGTTCCTCATAGGCGGTGAAGAAGGAATGGTAGCGCTGGCGCAGGTTGGCGCCGGGCGCGGACGCGTAGAGGCCGCCCACCACCGCGCCCATGCTGTTGCCCACCACGCAGTCGATGGGCACGCCCCGGGCCACCAGCGCATCCAGCGCGCCCACGTGCGCGAGCCCCTTGGTGCCTCCCACCGACAGCACCACGCAGGTGCGCGAAGCACGCGTGTCCCGGTGGCACGACAGGGCCCCGGAAGCCACCACCACCGTCAGCAACACCCGCCCCAACCGCCGCATGCATCCTCCTGCTTGCGAAGTCGGGCCACCCTACCCCGTTCCCGCGCGACAGGCGTCATGGCCCCCAAAACACGACCGCCCCCGGGACAGGAGCCCCGGAGGCGGAAGGTGACCTTCACGAGGCCCGACGTGGAATCACGCCGGACCCGCGTGGGGGACTAGTACGTGGCCTTGAGCGACGTGCTGCTGTACGACGAGTAGCCGCGCAGCATGATGTACATCTTGCCCGACGCGGTCTTCGCCGCCGCGCTGCACGACTCGTTGTTGCCGGACAGGTACGGACGGCAGTCGTAGGACGTCGTGGTCGGGGCGGAGCCGAACTTGATGTACATGTCCGCGTCGCCCGTGCCGCCGCTCAGGACGTAGGTGGACGCCTTGGCGGCCGGCAGGTCGATGCAGTACAGGGTCTCGGAGCCGGTCGCGCCGGACAAGCCCGTCTTCGCGACGCCGTTGGTCAGCGCGGTGCAGGTCGGCGGCGTGACCGTGCCACCCACGCCCACCGCTTCCCAGGCGGCCGTCACGGAGGCCTGATCGGCCGCGCTGTAGCCCAGGGCCGCGGCGGCCTGGACGGTCCACGTCTTGGCCTGCGCGAACGTGGTGCTCGCCGTGAAGAGGTTGGTGTTGGCGTAGTACCAGATGCGAGCGGCCTTCTCGACGCCGATGCCCGTCACCGTGGGGCCACCCGTGCGGCGCGGGTGCGTGCCGCCCTTGGAGAGCAGCGCGAACGCCAGGTTCGGCACGCCGGAGCTGTAGTGCACGTCCGTGCTGGACGTCACGTTGGCCGCCCAGTCCTTGGACGCGCCGTCCTTCGCCGGGTCATCCATGTAGCGCAAGGCGTCGTTCGCCGTGCCCGGCGTCCAGACGTCCTCGCCCACCATCCAGATGGCCGCCGCCGTGCTCCAGCCGTTGACGCGGCTCTCGCAGACCGCGCCGAAGGTGTCGGACATCGCCTCGTTGAGGCCGCCGGACTGGCCGGAGTACGTGAGGTTGGACTCGTACTCCGTCACCGCGTGGGTCAGCTCGTGGACGGTGACGTCCGCGTCCTTGCCCAGCTCGATGGAGTTCACGCCGTCGCCGTCGCCGTACACCATCTGGGTGCCGTCCCAGTAGGCGTTCACGTAGTTGCGGCTGTAGTGCACCGTGCTGATGAGCGCCGTGCCCGCGTTGTTCAGCGAGTCGCGGTTGAAGAGCACCTTGTAGCAGTCGTAGGTGTAGCCCAGCATGTCGTAGTTGGTGTCGACGTGCGAGTCACCGATGGCCGCCTGGCCCTCGCTGCGCTTGAGCGTGCCCGGGGTGCTGGTGCCGTTGTTCGCGCTGTAGACCTTGCGGTTGAGCGCGGTGTGGATCTCCGGCACGCGCAGCAGCATGGCGCCGTTGAGCGCGTCCACATAGACGCGGTCGCGCAGCGGCATCAGCTCGCTCTCGCCCGTGACCTTCACCTCGTACGCCAGGCGCAGGCGGCCGTCCTCGGCCTTCACGTACACCAGGCGCGCGCCCTCCGCGGCCAGGTCCGTGCCCTTCGTGTCGCGCAGCGCCGCCGTCTGGGCCGCCTCCGCGGCGACCAGCGGACGCGCGGACACGGCGCCGCCGGAGCGCGCGGAGCCGTTCGCGCCGAAGATGGCGCCCGAGCTGTCCACGTGCACCACCAGCTCCTCGCCCACCACCGGCAGACCGTTCAGCGTCTGCGCGTAGCGGATGTGCGAAACGCCCTGCTCGTCCACGCTGATGCGGCGGACCTGCAGGTCGGAAGCGTTCAGGCGGAACAGCGACGCGATGGAGGGCAGCGACCCGGCGATGGCCGAGTGCACTTCCGCGGACGCGAAGCCCGTCAGCGGGCGGTCCGCCTGGCCCAGGCGGCCCTGGATGGTGTGCGGCGTCCCATCCGCGTTGGTGCCGACAATCTGGGCGCCCGGAATGACGCTCAGGGCGTTCTGCACTTCGGCGACTTCATCCGGCTTCTGCTGATCCTTCTGCGTGTTGGTGTCCATCTCACCGACACCGCAAGCGACGAGGGGGAAGGCCAGCAGGGCTGAAACGAAACGAGTGCGAACCAAGGTACTGCCTCCTGCCCGGCGCAAAGGGGGTGGTCGCCGGGACAGCGCTCCTTTCAGCATTCTTCAGGCCAACTCATTAAGTCCGCGAAATGCCTCGCAGTGCGGGAAAGCGCTGAAACGCGGCTGGCACATGGGTGACCCGTAAATCTTCTGTAATGTGGAAGCAGACGTTACGAGCCTGGCGCAAACGCCCATTCTTGTTGGGGATTTCACGCCCTGTGGGCCCCTGTCCTGAACCATGACAGTGCCCACGGGGGTGTGTCCTCTATTCAGTCAATCCAGGTTTGACGGCTTTTTCTTGGTGTACAAAGCAAGACCACGAATTCGCGCCGGGTGCGTCAGCGCCACACGCCGAGCAGCACCCGCGCGCGTCCGTCCATGGGGAGCGCGGCCTCTTCCACCGTGGTGAAGCCGGCGTCGCGGGCCACGTCAGCCAGGTGCCGCATCCACGGTTTGTAGGGCATCCCATTGTCGGAGCAGCAAGGGACGACGGCGAAGCCCAGCCCGTGGCGCGCGGCGTACTCGATGATGATCCGCGTGGCGCCGTCCGGGTGCATGCCCACGACGAGCTCCGCCTCACAGGGCTCTTCCAGGGTGAAGAGCCGCTGCGCGTACTTCACGGGCAGGTGCTTGTGGCGCAGGTCGAAGGTGGTGACGGTGCGCCCGCGCTGGGTGAGGGACTCGTTCAATTTCCCCATGCCGCCGGCGATGTCATAGACGCGCAGGGCCTGGGGAAAGCGCGTGACGAGCAGGTCCGCGAAGAGGTCGAAGCGTCGCTTGTCCGCCATGGCGGCTCCTTCAGCCCGGGCCCCTTCAGGCGCGGGTGCACACCGTCCACAACAGCCGCTCGATGACGAGCTTCCCGCTGGCGGAGGACTTCAGGGCCAGGTCCGCGTCCGCGCACGCCACCAGGGCGTTGAGCAGCTCGCGGCGCTCGTAGCGGGCGGCGGCCTGCATGCCGAACGCGAGCGCCCACGCGTTGGGCGTCTTGCGCCGGGTGGCCTTCAGCTCGGCCTCCAGCTTGGGGAGGATGCGCGCCTCCACGTCGCGGCCGGTGCGCGGCGGCTGGCCGCCCGCGTACTTCTCCAGCCAGGCGTGGTTCTCCAGCAGCGAGCGGACGATGGACGCCACCGCGCCCAGCAACTGGAGCGCGTGCGTGCCCTGCCCCATCGCGTCCTCGGCGTAGGAGAGCGCGTCGCGCAGCTCGCGCTTCTGGAGCGCCTCCGTCAGCTCGAAAAACTCCTCCTCGCGCGCGTGGTGCACCAGCAGCGCCACGTGCTGCGCTTCGATGGTGGGCCCCTCCGCGTAGACGGCCAGCTTCTCCAGCTCCGACTGGAGCAGCCGGATGTTGCCGCCGATGCGCTCCTTCAGGCCCTCCAGCGCGCCCGGCCCCAGCTTCTTCTTGAAGGGGGCGAGGAACTCCTTCGAAATCTCGCTGAGGTCCAGGTCCTTGTGGCGCGCGGCCACCTTGCGCTCGAAGAGGCGGCCCTTGTCCTGCGCAAACTTGAGCAGCGGGCTGCGCGAGTCCACGTCCGTGGCCGCGAGCACCAGCGCGTGCCCCGGCGGCACGCCCTTCTGGAGCAGCTCCAGGAGCGCGGAGGCGTCCCCTTCCGGGGCGCTGATGCGCTCGTCGCGGCAGAAGGCCGCCGCCTCCTGGAGGAAGGCCAGGTCGGCCTCCGCCAGGTCCACGTTGAGCTCTTCCTTCCACTGCTCCACCGAGGGCGCGCCGGGCACGCGGGGGTCCAATTGGTCCACGCCCCAGCCCGCGCGGCCCGCGAGCGCCAAGAGCCGCCGGGCGCCCTCCTTGCGCTTGCCCGCCTTCCACGCGTCGCGCGCCTTGGCCAGCGCGTCGCCCTTGCCCTTCTTGGGCGCGAGGAACTCCGGGTCGCGCACCAGCACCACCTTGCGCCCGGGGAACAGCGGCAGCGTGGCCAGCTCCTGCGCCACCTCGCGCGGGGAGGCCGCGTCCAGCACCGCGAGGTTCAGCCCCATGGCGGCGTCCGGCACCAGCGTCTTCACCAGCTCGTCGGCGCCCTTCCTGACCAGGAACTCCTCGCCCCACAGGAGGTACAGCGGCCACACCTTGCCGCCCTTCACCTCCGCCAGCACCTCGTCCATGTCCGCGCTCACCGGCCCTCCACGCACAGTTCGATGAGCAGCCGCTCCAGCTGCAACCTTGGCGCGCCGTTGCGCGAGCCGATGGCCGTGCGCGCTGACTCCAGCAGCGAGTGCCGCCGGTGCAGCGCGGCCTCCGACGTGCGCTGCGCCGCTTCTTGCGCCAGCGCCGTCAGGTCGCGGTTCGCCAGCGCCTCCAGCGCCCCGGCCTTGGCGAGCGACACGTCCCGCGTCCACAGGATGAGCAGCTCCAGCGCCGTGTCCGCGTCCTCGCGCGAGCCGCCGTGCGCCTCCGCGAAGCGCAACAGGGCCGGGATGTCGTTGCCGCTCAGGCCTTCAAAGGCGGTGAGGACGTCCTTGCGCTCCTTCAGCGCGTCCACGTCCAGCGCGAGCGCGCGGCCCAGGCTGCCGCCGGACATCACCGCGGCCAGGGCGGCGGTGTCCGCGTCCAGCTTGCGCTCCTGCTGCACGTGCCGCGCGACCAGGTCCACCGGCAGCGGCCCGAAGTACACCTTGCTGCACCGGCTGCGGATGGTGGGCAGGAGCCGGTCCATGGCGCTCGCCACCAGGATGAGGGTGGTCTCCGCGGGCGGCTCCTCCAGCGTCTTGAGGAACGCGTTCTGCGCCTGGACGTTCATCTGCTCCGCGCTGACCAGGATGGCCACCTTGCGCTTGGACTCCAGGCCGCGCAGCGCCAGGCGCTCCTGGAGCTGCCGTATCTGCTCCACGCGCAGCTCGCGGCTGGGCGTGCCGGTGAAGTCGGAGCGGCCCGCGAGCCCTCGCGACACGCGCTCGTCGTCCGGCATCACCCAGGTGACGTCCGGGTGCAGCCCCTTGGCGAGGCGCACGCAGCTGGCGCACTTGCCGCAGCCCACCTCCGGGGCCTCCGGGCACGTGAGGGCCTGGGCCAGGCCCACCGCGGCCAGCTCCTTGCCGACTCCTTCGGGCCCGGCGAACAGGTAGGCGTGGTGCACCGAGCCGGACCGCAGGGCGGATTGGAGCGCGTCCATCGCGCGGGGCTGTCCCTGCACCGAGGCAAGCGTCATGGGGGGCGTGTATCCCCGCTCGGGGCCCACCCGTCAACCGCCACCTTGACCCGTGCGCGCGCCACCGGTCTGATTCGCCTTAGCGTGTTGAACTTCCTCGAAGGCTATCTCCCCCTGCTGGCGGGCTCCATCCTGACGGTGCTCCTGCTGGGCATCCAGCGGGCCACCCGCGACCCGGACCTGCGCGACGACCTGCGGGGCGCGGTGCGGATGCTGCTGGCCTTCCTGGTGCTGCGGCTCGTGTCGCGCCTGCTGCCGGAGGCCTCGACGCCGGAGGGCCTGCGCAGGTTCGTGAACGTGGGCTGGATGCTCACGTTCGCCTACGGCGTCATCCGGGCCGCGGTGGCGTTCGCGCTGAAGCTGGCGCGGATGCGCTCGCCGGTGTCGACGCCCAAGATCCTCCGCGACGTCATCGACTTCACGCTGTACGCGCTCGCCACCGTCCCCATCCTCCAGAGCCAGCTCGACCTGGACCTGGCGGGCCTGGTCGCGTCCACCGCGGTGCTGACGGTGGTCATCGGTCTGGCGCTCCAGGAGACGCTGGGCAACCTCTTCGCGGGCCTGTCCTTGCAGCTGGACCGGCCGTTCGAGGTGGGCGACTTCATCCGCATTGGCGAGCACACCGGGCGGGTGGTGCACATCGGGTGGCGCTCCATCCGCATCGCCAACTTCCGGCGCGAGGTCATCACCCTGCCCAACAGCATGGTGGGCAAGGAGCACGTGAAGAACTTCACCCAGCACCGCGAGCCCGTGGGCATCGAGGTGCAGGTGGGCGTGTCGCTGGACGCGCCGCCCAACCAGGTGAAGCAGGCGCTGCTGGACGTGGCCCGGGAGATTCCCCAGGTGCTGGTGCAGCCGCCGCCCATGGCGCGCACGGTGGCCTTCACGGACTCCAACGCGCAGTACATGGTGCGCGTGTTCCTCAACGACTTCGCGCTGTCGGACAGCGTGAAGGAGGAGCTGCACACGCGGCTGTGGTACCGGCTGCGCCGCGAGGGCATGGAGCTGCCCCACGCCCAGCGCACGGTGACCCTGCGCCGCGAGACGAAGCACCGCCGCCGCGAGCTGGCGGACGAGACCGTGCGCGACCTCTTGCGTCAGGTGGACCTCTTCGCGCCGCTGGGCCCGGAGGAGCTGGAGCGCCTGCGGTGCGAGGTGGTGGTGCGCCGCTTCGGCCGCAACGAGCGCATCATCCAGGAGGGCGAGGAGGGCGGGACCTTCTACGTCGTGGCCTCCGGCGAGGTCAGCGTGCGCGCCGGCACGCTCCAGTCCGAAATCACGCGGCTGGGGCCGGGCCAGTACATCGGGGAGATGTCCCTGCTCACCGGCGAGCCCCGCGCCGCCTCCGTGGTGGCGCTCCAGGACTCCGTGCTGCTGGAGCTGGACCGGCCCACCTTCGCGCGCCTGTTCTCCGACTACCCCGGCCTCGCCCGGCAGCTCTCCGCGCTCCTCGCCCAGCGCCGCACCCAGCTGCGCGCCGTGGCCCAGGCCGCGGGCGGCGGGCCGGACCACTCGCCCGAGGCGGGCCGCATCCTCGGAAGGCTGCGGGCCCTCTTCGGCCTCACGCACGAATAGCGGACTTTCCCCGCATAACTCCGGGGCAATCACGACCCTCTGTTACGCGCTGCGTGGCGGCCTGGAAGGCATGCGTCCAGCCGCGACGCCGGGACCTTTGACGCTTGGAGCCTGAAAGGTCTAAAGGTTCACACATGCAAGACATTCGTGGCTTCCCCGCGCGATTGGGCGCGCTGCTGCTTCCCGGCGCGCTGCTGATGGCCCTCCCCCAGAGCGCGGCGGCGACGGCCCAGGTAAAGCCAGACGCGACGGTCGCGGGCCTGGAGCGGCTGACGCACCGCCGGGTCTTCTTTGGCCACCAGTCGGTGGGCGGCAACATCCTGGACGGCGTGCGGGGCCTGCCGAACGCGCCGGGCTCCAAGACGCCCGCCATCGTGGAGGTGAAGGACGCGAACGCCACGATCGCGCCGGGCACGCTGGCGCACGCGTTGGTGGGCCAGAACGAGCAGCCGGAGACGAAGCTCGCGCACTTCGAGCAGCTCCTGGACGGCGGCGTCGCGAAGCAGGTGGACGTGGCGCTGGTGAAGTTCTGCTACATCGACTTCACCGCCAGCACGGACGCGAAGACGCTCTTCGAGAAGTACCGCGCCACGCTCGCGGGGCTGAAGTCGCGCCACCCGGGCGTCACCTTCGTGCACGTCACCGCGCCGCTGACGACGGTGCAGCGCGGGGCGAAGGCGTGGTTCAACGAGCTGCGTGGCCGCGCGGTGTTCGGCGTGGGGGAGAACGTGTCGCGCGAGGCGTTCAACGCGCTGATGCGGCAGACCTACGGCGGCAAGGAGCCGCTGTTCGACCTGGCGGCGCTGGAGTCGTCCCGGCCGGACGGCACCCGTGAGACGTACGAGGTCAACGGCCGCGCGTATCCGGCGATGGTGCCGGCGTATTCGGATGACGGGGGGCACCTCAACGCGCAGGGGCAGGCGCGCGTGGCCTCCGCGCTCGTCACGTTCCTGGCGGCCCTGCCGGAATCCCCGGCCGCCGCGAAGGCCGGGCCCTGAGCCATGCGCGTCCCGTTGATGATGATGCTCGGCCTGGGGCCGGCCGTCGCGCGTCTGAAGCTGCGCCGCTGTGAGGCCGTGGGCGCCACCCCCACCGTCTGGGGGCGCGTGTGGATTCACGGCGAGGGTGAAATCCAGGTGGGCAACCGCGTGCTGTTCGACGCGAGGATGGCGCCCATCGAGCTGCACGCGCAGCGGGGGGGACGCATCGTGATTGAAGACGACGTGACCATCGAGGGAGGCAGCTCCATCGAAGCGCAGTCCTGCGTGACGCTGGGCGCGCGCAGCCATCTGGGCATGTGGTGCAAGCTGATGGACAACATGTACCACCCGGTCCGGGGCAACCGGCACGAGCGGCCGCGGTCGGTGCCGCTGGTGGTGGAGGAGGGCGTCACGGTGGGCAGCCGCACCATCCTGTTGCCGGGCGCGCACCTGCAGAAGGGCGCGAGCGTGGCCTCCGGCACGGTCATCTCCCGCCGCATTCCGCCGGGCGTGACGGTGGGCGGCTCTCCGGCCCGGGTGCTGCGGCGCGAGGTGGCGCGATGAAGCCCCCCCTCCCCTCCCGGGCCGAGGCGCTCCAGCTGGCGCGCGCGGGACTCCAGATGGTGCGCACGGAGGTGTTTCCGCGCGCCGAGCGCGTGGTGGCCGTGGCGCGGGCGCGCTGGCTGTTCCGCGACTTCCGCATGGGCCGGGACGTGGCGGCGTATGGCCCGGTGACGGCGCGCAACGACGGCCACGCGGAGCTGGGCGACAAGCTGACGTTCCTGGGCGGCATGCTGCCCACGTCGGTGGTCTGCTACGAGCACGCGCGGCTGCTGGTGGGCAACGAGACCCAGTTCAACTACGGCGCGTCCGTGGAGGCCTGGGAGTCGGTGCAGATTGGCGACCGGTGCATGTTCGCGTCGTTCGTGCGCGTGAGCGACCGGGACGGTCAGCGCATCGCCCCCATCATCATCGAGGACGACGTCTGGGTGGCCCACGGCGCCATCCTGCTCCCCGGCGTGCGCATCGGCGCACGGTCGGTGGTGTCCGCCGGCAGCATCGTTTCCCAGGACGTGCCCCCGGATTCGCTCGCCATGGGCAACCCGGCGCGCAGCATGAGCCTGGACCTGGTGGCCCGCGACGCCACGGGCACGTGACAGGCCGTTCGCCTGCTTCGCCCGGCCCTCAGCAAAACGCTCCGGGCGCGTTCTTTTCCGCATCCCCCTCCACACCCCATCATCCGCTTCAACGACAGGACCCAACCCATGAGCACGCGTGACACGCTTCGCACCTTCATCGTCGACACCTTCTTCGTGGACGACTTCGCGGACGACGACTCGTTCCTGCGCAAGGGCCTCATCGACTCCACGGGCATGATGGAGCTGGTGGCCTTCATCGAGACGGAGTTCCACATCAAGCTCGACGACAAGGAGCTGGTGCCGGAGAACCTGGACTCGCTGTCTCGCGTGGTGGCCTTCGTGGACCGCAAGCAGTCGCTGGCGAAGGCGAGCTGAGACGCCCATGTGCGGCATCGCGGGGTTCACCTTCCCGGCGGGTGACGCTTCGGTCACGGCGCAGCACGCCGGCCGCCTGCGCCGCATGACCGCCAGCATCAAGCACCGGGGGCCGGACGCGCAGCGGGCCCTGCTCCTGGACGGCGCCGCGCTGGGGCACGCGCGGCTGTCCATCGTCGACCTGGCCTCTGGCCATCAGCCGATGCGCGACGAGGCCACCGGCCTCACGGTCGTCTTCAACGGGGAAATCTTCAACCACGTGGAGCTGCGCGAGCAGCTGGCGGGGGCGTATGCCTTCCGCACGCGCTCGGACACGGAGGTCATCCTCGCGGCGTTCCTCACGTGGGGCATCGACTGTGTGCGCCGCTTCGAGGGCCAGTGGGCCTTCGCGCTGTGGGACCCGCGCGACCGCACGCTGTGGATGTCGCGCGACCGCGTGGGCATCTGCCCGCTGTTCTACGCGCACCTGCCGCAAGGGCACCTGGCGTTCGCGTCGGAGGCGAAGGCGCTCTTCGCTGGCGGCCTGGTGACGCCGGCGCTGGACGCGCGGGGGCTCAAGCAGACGTTCCAGCTCTGGGCGCCGGTGGCGCCGCGCACGTCCTTCGAGGGTGTGTCGCTGCTGCCGCCCGCGCACGTGGCGAAGTGGCGTGATGGAACGCTGACGCTCCAGCGCTACTGGGACCTGGACTTCGGCGTGACGCCGGACGCGGCGGAGGCGCCCCGGCTGCTGGAGGAGCTGGGCGCGGTGCTGGACCGGGCGGTGCGCCTGCGGCTGCGCGCGGACGTGCCGGTGGCGGCGTATCTGTCGGGTGGGTTGGACTCCAGCCTGCTGTGCGCGCTGGCGCAGGAGCAGCTGGGCGGGACGCTGCGGACCTTCTCCGTGGGCTTCGCGCACGCGCGGTTCGACGAGCGCACGCACCAGGCGACGGTGGCGGAGCAGCTGCGCACCGAACACCGCGTGGTGGAGATGCGCGACGGGGACATTGGCGCGCTGGTGCCGGGCGTCATCTTCCACGCGGAGCAGGCGATGATGCGCTCCGCGCCCGCGCCGTTCCTGCGGCTGTCCGGGTGGGTGCGCGACCAGGGCATCAAGGTGGTGCTGACGGGTGAAGGGTCGGACGAGATGTTCCTCGGCTACGACCTCTTCAAGGAGACGCAGGTGCGCCAGTTCTGGGCGCGCCAGCCGGGCTCGAAGTACCGGCCGCTGCTGTTGCGCCGGCTGTATCCGACGCTGTCGGTGAGCCAGCAGAACGTGGAGCTGCTGCGCGAGTTCTTCGGCACGGGGTTGGAGACGCCGGACGCGCTGGGGTTCTCGCACCTGGTGCGGTGGGGCAACAGCGGACGCATCCTGCGCTTCCTGGCGCCGGAGTTCGCCGCGAAGGTGGCGGACGAGGATCCGGTGGCGTCGGTGCTCGCGACGGTGCCGGACGCGGTGGCGAAGTGGCGGCCCCTGGCGCGGGCGCAGTACCTGGAGGCGCGGACGTTGCTGTCGGGCTACCTCCTGTCCGCCCAGGGCGACCGCATGCTGCTGGGCAACGCGGTGGAGGGGCGCTTCCCGTTCCTGGACACGGGCGTGATGGAGTTCGCCGCGCGGGTGCCGGAGCGGCTGCGGCTCCGGGGATTGGACGAGAAGCACCTGCTCAAGCGCTTCGCGAAGGGCCGGGTGCCGGCGTCCATCCTGGAGCGCAGCAAGTTCCCGTACCGCGCCCCCATCGCGGGAGCGCTGGTGGGCCCGGATGCGCCCGCGTGGGCGCGCGAGCTGCTGGCCCCGGAGGCGGTGGAGGCGACGGGCGTCTTCGACGCGCGCAAGGTGGAGCGGCTGGTCGCGAAGCTGCGTGCGCCGAACTCGGCGGAGAGCGAAGCGGACACCATGGCCCTGTTCGCCGTGGCGTCCACGCAGCTGCTGGCGCATCACTTCCTGAAGCCGAAGCCCGTGCCCCAGGCGGACGTGGACGCGGTGCAACTGGAGGCCGCGTGAGCGCGGACACCGCGCCGTCATGGGTTCGCGCCCATGCCCAGGTGACGCCGGATGCGCCCGCGGTGGACTCGCCGTGGGCTCGGCTCAGCTATTCCCAGCTCGAAGCACGGCTGCTCGCGCTCGCGGGACAGCTACGGGCGGCGGGCGTTGAGCCCGGGGCTCGGGTGCTCATCGCCCTGCCCCTGGGCTGCGCGGCGGCTGTCTCGAGTCTCGCGGTGCAGGCCCTGGGTGCCTGCGCCGTGGAGCT
Source organism: Corallococcus sp. CA049B (assembly GCF_003611685.1). Taxonomy (NCBI): domain Bacteria; kingdom Pseudomonadati; phylum Myxococcota; class Myxococcia; order Myxococcales; family Myxococcaceae; genus Corallococcus; species Corallococcus sp. CA049B. Next base: position 83,305 of record NZ_RAWC01000002.1, read on the forward strand.
GGACCGCGAGACGGGCGCGGACTCCCTGGCCAGCATCCTCGCGCAGACCGGTGCCCGCCATGCGGTCATCTTCGGTCAGGACGCGCGGCGCTGGACGGGGCGCTCGCAGCTCACCCACTTCTTCATCGTCCACGGCTCCCGTCCTCCGGAGCGCATGCTCGGGCTGCTGAAGCCCGCCTCGTGCGCGTGGTTGCAAGAGGACGGCGCGGTGGATCCGGACGTGCGCTCGGAGCCGCTGTCCGCCCTGCCCTCACTGCCTCCGGATGCGCCCGCGTCCATCGTCTACACGTCCGGCAGCACGGGCGCGCCCCGCGGCGTCGTGCAGACCTTCGCCAACATCGCGGCGAACACGCGCTCCATCGTGGAGTACCTGGGCCTCACGCCGCGCGACCGCGCCATGCTCATCCTTCCCCTGCACTACTGCTACGGGAAGAGCGTGCTCCAGACGCACCTGCTCGCGGGCGGCTCCGTGTTCCTGGATCCGCGATTCATGTACCCGCAGGTGGTGCTGGAGGCCATGGCCACCGAGTCCTGCACCGGCTTCGCGGGCGTGCCCCTCACCTTCGAGCTGCTGCGCCGTCAGGCCGCCCCGGACTCGCTCGCGAACCTGAAGCTGCGCTACCTCACCCAGGCCGGCGGCGGCATGTCCCCGGACACCGTGCGCTGGACGCGAGAGGCCTTCCACCCGGCGGAGCTGTTCGTCATGTACGGCCAGACCGAGGCCACCGCGCGGCTCTCCTACCTGCCGCCCTCGCGCGCCTCCGACAAGGCGGGCTCCATCGGCCAGGGCATCCCCGGCGTCACGCTGGCCGTGGTCGCGGATGACGGCACGCCCCTGCCCGACGGCGAAGTGGGCCAGCTCGTGGCGAAGGGCGCCAACGTCACCCCTGGCTACCTCAACGCTCCTGACGACACGGCCGCCATCCTCCACGACGGCTGGCTGTGGACCGGCGACCTCGCGTGGCGCGACGCGGAGGGCTTCTTCTTCCTCGTCGGCCGCGCGAAGGAGATCCTCAAGGTCGGCGGCCACCGGGTGAGCCCCGCGGAGATGGAGCACGTCCTCGCGCGCCACCCGGCCGTGCTGGAGGTCGCCGTGGTGGGCGTGCCGGACGACCTGGGCGGCGAGGCCGCATGCGCCGCCGTGGTCCTCCACCCCGGCGCCAGCGCCCAGGAGGACGACCTCCGCCGCTTCTGCCGCGAGGCGCTCCCGGCCCACAAGGTGCCACGCCACGTGCTGTTCATCGACGCGCTCCCTCGCGGGCCCACCGGCAAGGTGCTCAAGGCCGACCTGCGCACGCGCGTGCTGTCTTCACTCTCTTCTCCTGAATCGAGGTCGCCGTGACGATGAAGTTCTCCAAGCAGGTGCTGGAACTGGACTGGGAAGCCAAGGCCGCGTCGCTGTCCGACGGGCTCAAGGAGGCCGTCCTCAAGAAGCTGCGCAAGCGAGGGCTGGTGGTCGCCGTCTCCGGCGGCATCGACTCCGCGTGCGTCGCCGCGCTGGCGGTGCGCGCGCTGGGGCCGGACCGCGTCTTCGGCCTGCTCCTGCCGGAGCGCGACTCCAGCGGCCTGTCCTCCAAGCTGGGCCGCGAGCTCTGCGAGAAGCTGGGCATCCAGTACACGCTGCACGACATCGCGCCCATGCTGGAGGCCGCCGGGTGCTATTCGCAGCGCGACGCGGCCGTGCGCTCCGTGTTCCCCGCGTTCCAGCCGGACATGAAGTGGAAGATCGTCATGCACGGCGACCGGCTCAACACGGACGCCCTCAACGTCTTCTACGTGGTGGTGCAGGTGGACGGGCAGGAGCAGCGCTTCCGCCTCACGCCCCAGGCCTACGTGCAGATCGTCGCCGCCACCAACTTCAAGCAGCGCGCGCGCAAGATGATGGAGTACTTCCACGCGGACCGGCTGAACTTCGCCGCGTCCGGCACGCCCAACCGCCTGGAGTATGATCAGGGCTTCTTCGTGAAGCTGGGCGACGGCTCCGCGGACGTGAAGCCCATCGCCAGCCTCTACAAGACGCAGACGTACAAGCTCGCGCGGCACCTGGGCGTCATCGACGGCATCCTCAACCGCGAGCCCACCACGGACACCTTCAGCCTGGAGCAGTCACAGGAGGACTTCTACTTCTCCGTGCACTACTCGCAGCTGGACCTCATCCTCTGGGCCAAGAACCACGGCATCACGCCCGAGGAGGTCTCCCCGGAGATGGGCCTCACGCCGCAGCAGATCCAGCGCGTCTACGACGACATCGACCAGAAGCGCCGCACCACCGCGTACCTCCACGCGCAGCCGCTGCTGCTCGAAGAGGTCAGCGAGCTGAAGCCCTTCAAGATCTCCTGAAGCCGCCTCACCCGCCTCCGGAACCGGAGGCCGCTTCGATGGTGTCCGCGGCCTCCACCCGGAGGCGCTCCTCCGGGGTGAACGAGTCGAACAAGAGCCGCTGCACCGCGGCCTGACGCAGGGCGGGGTCCGGCTCGCTCTGGCCCAGCGCCGCGCGCTTCGCGCGGAAGTCCGCCAGCCGCTGCTTCCACTGCGCGCGCTCCGCGTCCAGCGACTCCAGCCGCTCGGTGGCCTCCGGCCCCACGGTGGACAGCCGGTGCTGGTGCAGGTCCTCCGCCGTCGCCCCCGCCGCCAGCAGCTCCTGCTCCACGGCCTGCTGCCGCAACGGGCGCACGGCCTCCTCGCGGCTGGCGCGCACGTCCGGGGGCAGCCGCTCCTCCAGGGCCGCCATGCGCTGCTCGCGCTCCTCCTTCGTCAGCGACGCGTCGTTCATCAGCTTCAGCCGCTCCACGGCGACGGCGTCCACCGCCTCCTCCTGCCCGAAGAGGCCGTCCGCCACGCCCGGCCCCAGGTGCTCGCGGCGCAGCTTGCGCAGGGCCTCCAGGCGGTCCCCGGTGTCCGGCATGGCCGCGGAGCCCTTCGACGCCAGCCCCCGCGCCGCTTCCAGATAGGCCAGGTAGTCATCCAGCACCTGCACCGCTTCATCCATGGCGGCGGCGGGCAGGTTCTTCGCCCGCAGGGCCGCGAGGATGCGCTCGCGGATGAGCGACGCGGGCTCCTCGCCGGTGGCGGACAGGTAGTAGTTGAAGAACCGGCGCAGGTCCGCGTTCGGCACCAGGTGCCCGGACGCGTCCACCAGCACCGCGCCATCCTCCTCCGTGTCCTTCAGCGAACCGGGCAGCGGCGGCAGCGGCGAGCCAGCCTGCGGAGCCGGGCTCGGCGTCGCGGCGGCACCGGGAACGGCGGGAGACGCCCCCAGCGGCTTCGGCCCCTGGGCGACTTGAGCGGCGGACGGCGGGACAGCGGGTCCGGGCGCGCCAGGCGCCCGGACCTTCCACCACGAGAAGACGCCGGCACCCAGGAGGGCGCACAGCGCGACCACGAGAATGACGGCGCGGCTCTTCATGGCGGGGCGCTCCTGGAGCGGATTACAGGCCCGCGGTCTTCAGGCGGTTCGCCTGGGTGCGGAACACGGACTTCGGGTCGGTGAAGAACGCGGTGAGGCCCAGCACCTGGTTCACCTCGTCCAGGTGGTTCATGTCGTAGTTGTCACGGATGACCGTGCCGAAGCGCGAGCTGCAGCGGCCCACGAGGCCGTCGTTGGACTCGCTGTAGAAGAAGGACGACAGCTTCAGCGCGTAGTCGGACGCGTCGAAGACGTTGGTGAAGGGGTCCGTGCCGGACCAGGAGTAGTAGCGCTGACCCTGCGGGCCCGTCGCCGCGCCAGTGCCGCACGAGGTGGTGGGCAGACCCGCCGGGAACTTCGCGTTGTACGTGGCCGCGCCCGAAGCGGACAGCGCAGACAGCGCGCCAATCGCGTCCTGCGGCTGCGTCTTGCCGGACAGCAGGCCCAGCACCGTGCCCAGGTTGTTCGCGAAGTACGACAGCACGCTCTCCGTGAACGAACCGCCCTTGATGTTCGAGCGCAGGTAGGTGGCCAGGTCCGCGCCCTTGTGCGGCGAGCCCACCGTCGTCACGGACGCCACCAGGTCCGGCCGCACCGCCGCCACGTAGCGCACGTCCAGGCCGCCGTGGCTGTGGCCAATCAGGTTCACCTTCTTCGCGCCCGAACGCGCGAGCACGTCCTGCACCTGCGCCAGCAGCGCCTCGCCGCGCGCCTCGCTCGTGTTGAACTGCGGAACGCGCGTGATGTAGACCTTCGCGCCGCCCGACTTCAGCGTCGACTCGATGCCGTAGAAGTAGTCGAGCACCCCGAACAGCGAATCAAAACCCGCCATGCCGTGCGCCAGCACGATGGGGTACTTCGTCTGCGTGTACGTATCCGCGCGGGCAGGCTGCGCCCAGAAGGCAAGAACCGCGACAGTCAGAACGAGGGTCCGGACGGCGTTTCGCATACAGGCTCCTGATGGGGGAGGGCGGATCATCGAAGGGATTGACCCGCGAATCAGCCCATAAAGCGAGACACTGATAAAAATCAAGCCAACCTCAGAATTAACCGGAAGGCATGTCAGCTCCGGGTCAAGCCAGACGCATGCGTTCATGGCCCTTCCCTCTGCGACCCGCCGCGTCATGAAAAGTGGCAGCATGCGGGCCCTTCCCGAGGAGCACGCGCTTGGACACCGCCGCCTATCAGGCCTTCACCCTGGAATTGACGCGCAGGGCTGACGCGGACGGCCGTTTCCGCGGGCTCGTGGCGCTGGGCTCGATGGCGGCGCGCGACTACGCGCCGGATGACTTCAGCGACCATGACTTCTTCGTCGTCGCCTGGCCCGGACACGCTGAAACATTGAGACAGGAGCGCGGCTGGCTGCCCCGCGCGGAGGACGTGGCGCTGGCGTTCCGCGAGACGGCGCACGGCCTCAAGGTCGTGTACCGCGACGGGCACCTGCTGGAGTTCGCGGTGTTCGACCTGGAGGAGCTGTCCTTCGCGCGCGTCAACCGCTACCGCGTGCTGCTGGACAAGGGCGGCGTGACGGAGCGCATGGACGAGCGCGCGCGGGACACGGCGGTGGAGCTCCAGCGCACGGCGCCGGACGACGCGTGGCTGTTCGGGCAGTGGCTCACGCAGGTGCTGGTGGGCGTGGGGCGCCACGCGCGCGGCGAAGGGCTCAGCGGGCGCTCGCGGCTCTACGAAGCGGTGCGCCTGTTCTGCCTGCTGCTCGCGCGCCATGTGCCCGCCCCCGCCGCTTCGCTGCTGGACGGGTTGGATCCGGTGCGGCGCGTGGAGCGCGTGTATCCGGAGACCGGCGGTGAGCTGGCGCGGGCCCTGGAAGGCGATACGCCGGGCCTCGCGCGCACGCTCCTGCGGCTGGCCGAGCGCGAGCTGTCCCACGCGCCCGCCTACCCGCGCGACGGAGTGGCAGCCGTGCGGGCGCGGCTCGAGGTGATGCACCGGTAGCCGCGCGGTCGCCTCAGGCGTGGGCGGGGTCCGGTTCCCGGGCGTTGTGCGCGATGACGAGCACCCGTTCGGGATGCGGCTGCCGGCGCGCCCAGTCCAGGAGCGCGGTGAAGGCATCCGGCGCGGGGGCGGCCGTGGCCAGGAGCATGCGCGGCTGGTGTTCGAAGAACAGGTCCTCCGCTCCCAGGTTCTGGACCGCCCACGTGCGCCAGCCGGACACCGGCTTGCCGGGCGCGGGCTGCAGGCCGGTGACGGTGTAGCCACCGGCCATGAAGATGCGCGTCAGCCCCACCAGCGTCGCGCCCGTGCCGAAGCCACACACCACGTGCCGCACCGTGGGGAAGCGCTCGCGCACCTGCGCGCGCAAGCCCGACGCCCAGGCCTCCACGCACGCCACCAGGGCCCGGTTGGTGAGCTGCCGGGGCCAGCTCCAGCCCTCGCGCTCCAGGGACTGGGCCTGGTGGAACATGTCCGCCATCGAGTCCACCTGTCTCACCTGCCCCTGGAAGCCGTGGGCGCGCAGGTACACCGCCCCCGCCGCGTCCGTCAGGGCCACCGTGGGCAGGCCCCGCTCGCGTCCCAGGACGTCCAGCGCCAGCGCGCTCGACGCGCCGGACAGCTCCACCAGCCCGCGCGAGCCCGGCGGCATCGCGGCCAGGTAGCGCGCGAAGGTGAGGTACTTGAGGCTGCCGGACGGCTGCGCCCCCCCCCACAGCACCACCGGCCCGCCCGCCTGTGGACGCGACAGGGAAAACACTCCACGCATGGCCGCCCCCTGGCGCGCACCCGCATTCCGCGCCCGACACGCGACGGAGTCTTCCGGAGGGGGTCCCGCACGGCCATTGCCCCCGGGACGGGGCGGATGTCCTGTGCGGGACGGCGCAAGGCCCTGCAAGCACGTGGCGGGCGGTTATGCTCCGCGCCCATGTCTCAAGCCCCTCGCGTCCGCATCCTGCTGTCGGAGACGTACAACCCCTGGTTCAACCTCGCGACCGAGGACTGGATCTTCCGCGAGCTGGATCCCTCCACCCAGACGCTCTTCCTCTGGCGCAACGACAACACGGTCGTCATCGGCCGCAACCAGAACCCCTGGTCCGAGTGCAACCTCACGCGCATGGAGGAGGACCAGGTCTTCCTCGCGCGGCGCACCAGCGGCGGCGGCGCGGTGTTCCACGACCTGGGCAACACCTGCTTCACGTTCCTGTCCGCCAAGGAGGGCTACAACAAGACGGCGAACGTCACCATCCTGCTGGACGCGCTGTCGCGGCTGGGCGTGACGGCGCAGGCGTCCGGGCGCAACGACCTGGTGATTCCGCTGGAGGACGGCCCCCGGAAGATCAGCGGCAGCGCGTACCGCGAGACGAAGGACCGCGCCTTCCACCACGGCACGTTCCTCATCCACGCCAACCTGTCGCGGCTGGCCAACTACCTCACGCCGCACCCGAAGAAGCTGGAGTCCAAGGGCAGCGCGTCGGTGCGCTCGCGGGTGATGAACATCCGTGACCTCCAGCCGGAGGCCTCGCATGAGTCGCTGGTGAAGGCGATGATTGGCGCCTTCTGCGACTTCCACGGCGCCACCGCGGAGCCGGAGCTGCTGGAGCCCTCGTTCCTGGAGGGCCAGCCGTCGCTCCAGCGCACGTTCGATCACTACGCGTCGTGGGACTGGCGCTTCGGCAACGCGCCCCGCTTCAGCCACCAGATGGTGGAGTACCTGTCGTGGGGCTTCTTCGAGGTCCACGTCGACGCGGAGAACGGACACGTCACCCGCGCGCAGGTCTTCTCGGATGCGCTCTACCCGGACCTCGTGCAGGACCTGCAGACGGCAATCACCGGCAAGCCGCACAGCCGCGACGGGATGCGGCAGGCCGTCGCCGAGGTCCGCGCCCGCCACCCCTCGCAGGAGCGCGAGCTGGGGGAGCTGGAGACGTGGCTGATGGGCCAGGTCGAGGTCTGACCCGGCCCATCCGCCGTCACTTCACTCAGCGATGGCCACCACCGCCGTGGCCACCGCCGGAGTTGCCACCCCAGCCGCCGCCGTTGCCACCGCCGCGGCTGGAGCCGTGAGACTCGCCGCCGCCGGAACCGCGCGAGGAGGAGCCACCGCCGCGGCCGGAGCTGCCGCCACCCCAACCGCCGCCGTGGCTGCTGGAGGACCCGCCGCCGGTCTGCTGGACGCGAACGGAGCCGCCACCCCAACCGCCGCCGTTGCTGGACGAGGAGCGTCCCCCGCCACCGGACGACGGACGCCCGGGGCTGGAGCTGGAGCCGCCGCCCCAACCGCTGGAGCCGCCGCTGGACTGGTGCGCGCCGCCACCCGACGACGGACGCCCGGGGCTGGAACCGCCACTCCAGCCGCCGCTGGACTGGTGCGCGCCACCGCGCGTGCCGTTCCCACCGGGGGGCGGATTGCGCGTGCCACCCCAGCCGCCGCTGTTGCCGTTGTTCGACGAGTGGGCGCCGCCGCCCTGCGGACGGTAGGGCCCGGGACGGCTGTTGCCCCGGCCGCCGTTGGACGAGTAGCGCCCGGGAGACGCGTCATGCACGCGCGGGCTGTTGTACCGGTACGGCCCCGGGCGCGAATAGTGGTAGCGCCCCGGGCGGTAGCGGTCATGCCCGTAGCCGTAGTAGCGCCACGACACGCCCGGGTACCGGTACCACGAGCGCAAGAACACGTTCGGACGGCCGAAGGAGAACGAGATGTGCGCGTGGCGGTAGACCGGGACGACGACGCGGACCGAGCCGTTCCAGCCCCAGCCGCCACCCACGAACACCCAGGACGGGCCGCGGCGCACCCAGTGCGGCGACACGAACACCAGGCCCGGACGCGGCGGCTCCATCCACGAGCCGGAGACCCACTCGTAGCCGTTGGCGCCCCAGTACCAGTAGCCCGGCGCCCACGTGTAGCCCACGGACGGCGCGGGGGGAGGCGTCTCCACGCGCAGGGCCGGAGGCGCCTGGGTGGCCGTCACGTCCTCGCTGGCGACCTCCACGGGGATCTCCACCTCGGTGGAGCCCTCCTGGGCCCAGCCGCCGGACACCCAGCGCCAGACGTCGCCGTCCTGCGCCCAGTAGCCGTTGACGTACTGGTAGCCGGGCATGCGCTCCACCCAGCCGCCGGACTTGAACTGCCAGTTGTCGCCGTCCCAGTACCAGTGCCCGGACGTCCACACCGCGCCGGCATAGGGCCGGGGGGTCGGTGACTCGGCGGGCAGGTCGGGGGGCGGAGAGGGCGCGATGGGCCCGGAGTCATCCGCGTTGGACTCCTGGACGTACGCGTCATCGCCCCAGTCATCCGCGGCGACCGGCGAGGTCTGCGCGAACGCCCCCTGGGTCGCCAGGCCGACAATCAAACCCATCCACCATCGAGAACCCATGACTCCGTCTCCGATCTCCAGACACCCGAGGGGACGCGGGCTTCCCCCACTTTATTCACCCTGGAGGCTCCAGGCCCGCAAACCTGTCGACACTGCTACAGTCCCGCGGGACGCGAATGCTGCGCCGACTCCTCCCCACATTGCTGGCCCTGGGTTGCGGACTGCTGGCCCTCGGATGGGGGCTGGTGAGCCTCCAGCGCATCTTCACCCAGGAGCGTGAGGACGCGCGCGCCCAGGTGCGCTCGCGGCGCATCGCCCTGGAGCAGCTGGCGGCCGAGTCGCTGCGCACCGCGCTCGCGCAGATGATGAAGACCCACCTGCCGAAGCTCAACTCGGCCGTGGGCGACCCGCTGCTGCCCGCCGAGGGCTACTACCTGCTCTTCCGCGGCCACCAGTTCCTGCCGCGCGTGGACTGGCCCCGCGAGGGCGCGGACGTCCCGGCCCAGGCCCACTACACGATGCTGGCGCACGCGCTGGAGGACGGACAGGCCCCCTCCCCCTACCAGGAGAGGCTGGCCCGGCTGCGCGCGACGGAGGCCGCCCTGGCCTCCGGCAGCGAGGCGCGCAAGGACGCCGCGGTGGAGTCCCTCTTGCGCTACCACGCGGCGCACCCGCTGCCGCCGGATCAGGAGCTGCCCTTCACCCTGCTGATGGTGGAGTACCTGCAACGCGGCGAGGACACGCAGCCCCTCATCCGGGCGCTGGTGCGCGAAGGCCTCCCGGAGGAGCTGGGCGGCATGGCGCGGGACGCGGGCCTGCAGCGCAACCTGCTGCGCGCCCGGTCCCAGCTCACGCAGCCGGACTTCAACTTCCTCCAGGCGCGCATCGTGGCGCTGAGCCGCACCCTGTCGGAGCCGTCCGACGCCTTCGTGGCGCGCGTGCAGGAGGCCGGCGCGGGCGCGCTGGTGCTGCCGGAGCCGCTGGACGGCCCCACGCTGCTGGCCGAGCAGTGGTACGTGGAGCCCGCGGCCGAGCAGGTGCACGGGCTGGCCGTGGACATGGGCGCGCTCTTGTCGGAGCTGACGCAGGAGCTGCGCGGTCGCAACCTCATCCCCCGGGATGGCCAGGTGCGGCTGGGGCCCGGCGGCGTGGCGCGCCCCCTGAAGCACCCGGGGCTGGAGGTGGCCACGCCCGGCTGGGCCGCGGCGGAGGCGGACATCGAGGCGCGGTACGGCCTGAAGACGCTGCTCGTCGCGGCGTGCGGCGCGCTCGCGTCGGCCATCGCGGCGCTGGCGGTGGTGGCCCAGCAGCGCAAGTACCGCTTCGTGGAGCTCAAGAGCGACTTCGTCTCCACCGTGTCCCACGAGCTGCGCACGCCGCTCGCGTCCATCCGCTTGTTGGGGGAGACGCTGGAGCGCCGGCTGGGCAAGAGCCCGGAGGCGGGGGACTACCCCACCCGCATCGTGCGCGCGGCGGAGGGGCTGCACTTCCTGGTGGAGAACATCCTGTCCTTCAACCGCATCGACAAGGGGCGCTGGGCGCTCAGGCCCGCGCGCGTGCGGCTGGAGGAGGCGGTGGGCAACCTGCGCGACGACTTGATGGACGCCGTCACCGTGCCGGTGGAGCTGAGCTCGGACGTGGGGGACGTGGAGCTGGACGCGGACGCGTCGCTCGTGCGGATGCTCTTCGCCAACCTGGGCCGCAACGCCTGTCTCTACAACCTGCGAAGCCCGGTGGTCCTCACCGTGCGCGCCTATCCGCAGCCGGGCTTTGGCGCCACGGTGCTCTTCAGCGACAACGGGGTGGGCATCCCCCCGGAGGAATGGGAGCGCGTGTTCCAGGACTTCTACCGACTGACAACGCCCGGGCCGGAGGTGCATGGAAGTGGCCTGGGACTGGCGCTGTGCCGCAGAATCATGGGCCTGCACCAGGGCAGCATCCAGGTGGCCTCCTCCGGCCCCGAAGGCACGACCTTCGCCCTGACCTTTCCCGAGACGCGCCGATGACGACGCAGACGCCAGGCTCCACCACCCGCCCCACCATCCTCATCGTCGAGGACGACGCCAACCTGCGCATGGGCCTGCGCGACAACCTGCGCGACGAGGGCTACGACGTGACGGACGCCCCGTCCGCGAAGGACGCGGCGCCGCACCTGGAGTCGCGGGCGTTCGACCTGCTCATCCTGGACGTGATGCTGCCGGGCGAGGACGGCTACAGCTTCTGCCGCCGCCTGCGCGCGGAGGGCGTGAAGAGCATGGTGCTGATGCTCACCGCGCGCTCGCTGGAGGACGACCTGGTGCGCGGCTTCGAGGCCGGCGCGCAGGACTACCTCACCAAGCCCTACCGGCTGCGCGAGCTGCTCGCGCGCGTGCAGGCGCTGGTGCGCCGGGCGGGCACGGCGCCGCCGCAGGTGGTGACCTTTGGCGCCTTCACGCTGGACCTGGGCCGCCGCGCGGTGCTGCGGGCGGACGGCAGTGAAGTGGACCTGACGCGCACGGAGTTCGACCTGCTGGCGTTCCTGTTGCGCCACCGCGACCGCGCCCTGCCCCGCGGCGAAATCCTGGACGCGGTGTGGGGCCGGGACGTGGTGGTGGATCCGCGCACGGTGGACAACTTCGTGTCGAACCTGAAGAAGAAGCTCGGGTGGACGAGCACGTCCGGCTTCACCATCCACACGCTGCGCGGCGTGGGCTACCGCATGGAGGTTTTGAGCGGCGGCCCGTCATGACGCAACCATGACCAACACATGGAGCCCCGTCGGCCTTTCGACTGGCGGGACTTCGTACCTTGCATCTTGTGGGGCCGGGACGCCTGGAGCGTCCGCCCTGAACAGGAGGCGGGTCAGATGTTTGAGTCGGTCATCGAACGGCGGGGAGTGCGCTCGGGACGGTTCGGCACGGGCGCGTGGGTGTCCATCGGCGTGCACGCGGGGCTCCTGGGCCTGGTGTTCTTCATCTCCGGCCGCCCGCCCGAGACCGTCGAACAGCCGCTCAAGGACATCGTCTTCCATCAGCCCACCATCCAGCTGGGGACGAAGCAGGCCGCGCAGCCGAAGCCGGCCACGACCACCGCACCGAAGCCGAAGCCCAAGCCGCGCACGGACCGCGTCCCGCTGAACCCGAAGCCGCTGCCGGCGGATCCCCCGGAGGCGACGCCGGATCCGGAGCCGACGACGATCGCGGACGCGGCGGCCACCACCGACGCGACGGGCACGGGCGAGTCCGGTCCTGTCGGGGACCCGAACGGGGATCCGAACAGCACCAGCCCCATCGGCGCCATCGGCGTGGCGGGCCTGGTGCCGACCGCGCCCACGGGCACGGACGTGATCCCCTTCCAGGGTGGAATGACGCCCCCGAGGATGCTGAGTGGTTCGCAGTTCAGCTACACGCTCGAGGCGCGGCGCGCGGGCGTGGAGGGGACGATCATCGCGAAGTGCGTCATCACCACGGAGGGCCGGGTGCGCGACTGCCGCATCATCCGGGGCCTGCCGTTCATGGATGACGCGGTGTTGGAGTCCCTCTCCTCGCGGACGTATCAGCCGCTGACCTTCCAGGGCCGTCCGGTGAACGTGTCGTACACGTTCAACATCCGGCTGAAGATGCCCCGGTAGCGGGGGCAGGTGTCCGCCAGTGGAAGCGGCCGGACGCCTGTCTCCCCCTCGGGTGGGGAAAAGAATCGCGGCGGGAGTGCGGGCCCGTTAGGAAACTCCCGTCGCGCCTGGCCATGTGCGCGATACCGGCACCGGAAGGAGCGGGTCTCCCCCGGCCCGCTTCCGGTGCCGGTCCTTTCACTCGATCAATGGCGGACACCTGGTACGACGCGGTGGTGGTGGGTGCGGGCTTCGGTGGCCTGGGTACGGCGCTGGAGTTGTGCCGCCGGGGCGCCCGGGTGGCGCTGTGCGAAGGGCTCAACTACCCGGGCGGCTGCGCGAGCACCTTCCGGCGGGGTGGCTACGGCTTCGAGTCCGGCGCCACGCTGTTCTCCGGCTTCGGTGAGCATCAGCTCTTCGGCCGGTGGATCCGCGAGCATGCGCTGGACGTGACGGTGGACTGGTTGGATCCCCTGGTGGAGATGAGAACCCCGGGGATGCGGTTGCCGGTGCACCGCGACCGGGACCGGCTCATCGCGGAGCTCTGTGCGCTGCCTGGAGCGCCCGTGCGGGGCGTGCGGCGGTTCTTCGAGTTGCAGGCACAGGTGGCCGGTGCGCTGTGGCCGCTGTTCGATGACCCGGACCTGTTGCCGCCGTTGAACCTGAAGACGCTGGTGCGGCACGCGGGGCGCGCGTGGTCCTACGCGCCGCTGGCGCGGTGGCTGGGCCGCCCGTTGGGCGCGGTGCTCGCGCAGCACGGGCTGGAGGGCTTCACGCCGCTGCGCACGTACCTGGACGCGCTCTGTCAGATCACCGTGCAGTGCCCCGCAGCGGAGGCGGAGGCGCCGTTCGCGTTCGCGGCGATGGACTACTACTGGCGCGGCACGGGCCATGTCCGGGGCGGCATCGGCCAGCTGGCGACGGCGCTGACGAAGGCCATCTCGGCCCGGGGCGGCGACGTGTTCATGGCGAACCGGGTGCGCGCGGTGACGCCGGTGGATGGAGGCTGGCGGGTGACGGCGCGCAGGGGTGAGCTGCTCGCCCGGCATGTGGTGGCCAACGTGTTGCCTCAAGGGCTGCGCACGCTGCTGGAGGCTCCGGTGGGGCGGCTGCCCCGGGTGGATGCGCTCGCGGAGCGCGTGGACGACGGCTGGGGCGCGGCGATGCTGTACCTCGTGGTGCGGCCTCCCGAGGGCGACTCCGGCGCCGCGCATCACTTCGAGCTGGTGCGCGACGAGCAGGCACCGTTCATCGAAGGCAACCACCTCTTCGCGTCAATCAGTGGGGCCGCGGATGAAGGCCGTGCACGGCCGGGACAGCGCACGGTGACGGTGTCCACGCACGTGCCCTTGAAGAAGGTCGCGGGCATGACGCCGGAGGAACAGGCGCCCTACTTCGCCGGGCTCCATGCACGGATGCGCGAGAACCTGGACGCGCTGCTCCCGGAATGGACGGCCCACGTGGTGCACGCCATGACGGGCTCGCCGCGCACATTCCAGCGCTTCACGCTGCGAGAGGCCGGCGCGGTGGGCGGCGTGCCCCGGCGCGCGGGGCTAGAGAATTACCGCATCCTGGGACCGTTCCAGGCGCAGCGCGGCGTGTGGCTGGTGGGGGACTCCGTGTTCCCGGGTCAGAGCACCCTGGCCACCGCGGTGGGTGGCGTGCGCACCGCGGCAAGCATCGCCGCGGTGCGCTGAAGCATTGGCTGACCCAAACCGCTTATGGTTTGTGCCCCCTCACGGAGGACACATGCGCACGTTCCTGATTGGCGGTCTGTTGGCGATGGCGGTGGGCTGTGGCGGTCCCATGGAGCAGGAGTCCGAGCCGAACCTGGCCACGCAGGAGGCGACGCTGCCGGACTGTTCCAACGAGCCGAACGCGAACCTGTACCGGTACTACAGCGACGCCGCGCACACCCAGCTCATTGGTGAGTATGGTTGCTATTGCGGCGGGCTCTACTACTGGGGCGGCCGGTCGGTCTATTCGGAGTACATCCAGGAGTGCTGAGCCGTTGAAGTCAGACCCAGGCCACTCCTGAAACCACGGAAGGGGCTGAGGTCCGCGCCTCCGCGAGGATGCGCGCCGACTCCACGGCGGCGTCCTCCGGCCGGACGCTGGTGTCCGAGATGCCGGCGATGAGCCGGGTGCGGTCGTGGTCCACCGCGCCCGGCTTCGCCCAGGTGTCCGCGTCCGGCGCGGTGAGGTACGCGGAGAAGGCGTGGTGCCCGGAGCCGGGGCGCTCGCCAATCACATGCACCAGGGCGCGCGGACGCAGGTCCCCTTCCGCGCCGAACAGCAGCTGGCCCACCTGGTAGCCCGCGCGCACCCGGCCGTGCTTCACCACCAGCACCTCCGGCGCCACCCTCCAACCTGTCGCCTCCAGCTCCGCGCGCAGCCGCGCGAGGAATGGCGCCAGGTGGCCCTCGTCCATCAGCGAGCGCGGATCCAACCCGTCCGACACGACCACCTGCGCGTCGTACCGGCCCGCGTGCCGCTCGCGCAGCGCGCGCACCGCCGCCTCCGAGGCCTCGTCCAGCGACTCGCCGGATGGCGGGTGCAGGATGTAGTCGCGGCGGTCCAGCGAGCGCGTCTTGAGCCGCGCCGCGCCCGGGATGGACTCCACCGCGGCGTCGGACAGCTCCGACCACAACCCCACCTTGCCGTCGTCGTAGAGGCCGCGCACCTCCCGCTCCAGCGCGGGCTCCAACGTCCAGGGCGCCTCGCCATGCCCCACCGCCAGCGGCACGCCCCGCGCGCGCACCTCCGCCATCTTCGCTTCCGCCTCCGCGCGCAGCTCCGCCTCCGTCCGCGTGTCGCCCTTGGCCCGGCGGAAGTGCACGTAGACGTGGGCCGGGTCGCCGAAGTGCTTCGTGGGGCGGCCGTCCGCGTCGATGACGCCCAGGCGCTGGAAGAAGGCCCACATCCGGTCGTCCACCTTCAGGCCGTACCGCTCGCGCAGCCGCACGTGGTCCTGGAAGGACGTGGTGAGGTAGCTGAGCATCGGATCATTCCGCGTGGGCAGCGCCATCAGGTACGCGGGCCCGGCCTCCGCGAGCTGCTCCTGGCACCAGCCCAGGTCATCCAGCGTGACGTCCATGTGCAGCGTGGAGCACACGTCCAGGCCCAGCGTGAGGCCGTGCAGCTTGCCCATCACGATGTCTTCCAGGCAGCAGCGCACCAGCTGCTCGCGCGTGCGGAAGACCTCCGGGCCAATGAAGCCCGCCACGTCGTTGACGTGCACCCACGGCGCCGCGTCCCGCCCCGCGCCCGCCTGCGCCAGGGCCACCCGGCGCTTCAGGGCCCGCGCGAAGCCGTACTTGCGCGACTCATGGATGAGCATGTCCGTGCCGTGGTGGTGCCCGTTCGTCGCGTCCGCGCCCTGCCCCGTCTCGAAGTACAGGCCCCAGCGCCCGGTGCGCGCCGCCGCGTGCGCCACCATCTTCTCCAGCGTCACGTCGAAGGTGCGGTTGGCCGCTTCGTTCCCACCGAGGCTCTGGAACCAGATGCCCGTGGTGCCCGGTCGCGTCGCCTCCACCTGCGCCTGCACGTCGATGTGCGAGAGCACGCAGTGGGGCATCACCTCCTCCAACCCGAACGTCACCAGCACGTCGTGCAGCGCGGACTCCACCGCGGCCACCGACGCCACGTCCGACGACACCGGGTTGGTCCCCAGCACCACGTCGCCCACCGCGAACGACCACCCGTTGAACACCTGCCAGCGGATGTCCTCCGGATGGTCCGTGGGGGAGTTGGGCTGCAAGCGCGCGCTCAGGTAGCCCTTCGCGCCCACGCGGCTGCCCGGCAGCGGATGGAAGATGCGCCCACCGACGGTCTTCAGCTCCGCGTCGTCCATCAGCTTCACGACGCACGCGATGACGTCACTGGGCAGCCCGTCCAGGACGTCATGCACCTGGGACACCGGGGCGGTGAGGAGGAAGCCCTTGAGCCGTCCCAGCGTCCAGTCCGCCACGCGCTTCCAGCGCGCCGCGTCCCACGCCTCCAGGTTGAAGACATACAACCGGTCCTCGAACGGAGGATGCGCGTGCAGCTCATCCAACCGCGTGCGCGACAGCAGGGTCCGTGCGTTGCGCCGCGAGTCTTCATCCGCCGCCGCGACGCCAATGGCCTCGTCGCCTTCCTTGAACGCATTCGCCGCGCCCAACACCTGCTGATACAGGCGCGCGTCGAAACCGCTGCTCAGGCGCTGCACATAGTCGATGACATCTTCGTGGGGGAGGACGTCGGGGAGACAGACGCTCATGGGGCGAGAGCTTTAACCGGTGCCCCCACCGCGCCACCATCCCCCGAGGGCCGTGTCGCATGCGTGACGGCCGGGCGCCTGCCCTCCGCGATGCTTGGTGTTGCAATCGTTGGCGCGCTGAAGCTCAGCCACCGTCCTTGGCCGGCGTGCAGTCCGCTGGGGGCTTCCAGGTGAGCAACGCGTCTACCCGCTCGTCCTGGACCTTGGACACTCCCGCCGGTGCGTCGATGCGGTTGACGCCGGGCTCGCGCGTGAAGTCGAGCTCCCGGACCGGGACAGGCAACGCCGGGCAGCCCTCCTGAAACGTGGTCTCGGCCTCGGTCATGAGCACGTTGGCGTGGTCCTCACCCGGAGCCCACGAATAGGGAAACGTGAACTCTCCGGACAGGAGCTCCGCGCCTCCGGGAGGGAACCAGTTCCAGCTCAGCCTCGTTTGCGCCGTGGAGCCGCCGAAGACCCTGCCGGCGACTCCGCCCAGGATGCCGTCATCGGTCGCGGGCCACTCGACGCGGAGGCCCTTCGGCACCGGCACGCGCACGGCCTCCACCTGCACCCGGTCCTTTACCTCCGGCTCCAGCAGGAGCATCCACATCAGTTCGCGGATCCGCTCCGGCGACACGCGTCCCACCGTCACACCGGACCGCCGCGCGGCATTCGTGGCGGCTCCGTCCACCCGGCCGTCGGACTTCAACGCCAGGCTGGAGCAACTGCTCGAGCGGTACGTGGTCCCCGTCGCCAGGTGAAAGGCGTCGAGCTGATCACAGAAGCTGTAATGGCCTCGCCGGCCCCGGATCACCAGCCAGCCGTCCATCGGCGCGCGGATGCGTCCCAGCGGCAGCACCGTCTGGACGTTCCGCGCGTTCGGGTTGATCGCCAGACAGACTCGCCAGGCCTTGTAGCGGCTCCGTGAAGGCTGCCTCCGGGCTTCCTTCATGCAGTCCGGCGGAGGCGGCGGATCCTCGTCGAACGTGCCGGGGCGCCGGTTCTCCGGACGGAAGGCCTTCTCCGCCCGCGCGCGCCAGGGCTCGGTCTCGGCGCCGCAGTCACCGGCCTTCACGGGACACAGCAGGGACGCCAGCCGATGCTTCGGCGAAGACTCGCGCGCGAGCACGTCGCGAAGGTCCGGCGGAATCACGATGGACTGCGCTCCGGCGCGGCCTGGCTCCAGTTGGGACGTGAAGTACGCCTTGCCCCCGTCGCGCCACCACGTCTTCAACGCGAGCGCGGGTACGGGGTGCTCTTCGTCCCACGTCAGCGGCTCCCGCGACTCCTCCTCACGAGCGATGCCGAAGCAGCGGTGGCTCAGCAACAACTGGATCCCCGTCCGCGCCTCCTCCACCTCGCCATCCTCGGGAAGCGCCTCCATCCGGGCGTCGAACGCGGACAGTTCCTCCCGCGCCGCCTTCCAATCGGCGGAGTCCGGCGTACACGGGACGATTCGCCCTGCCTGCGTAGGCGCGCCCGCCAACAGCCACCCCAGCCCGAACGACACCATGAGGGACACGGACATGTCCGCCATGGCAGCCGCTCCGGGGCTTGGACGTCAAGTCGCGGGGCGGCGCACTACTCGCCGAGGAGGGCCGACCAGAAGCGCACCATCTTCAGCGCGTCCATCGCGCTGGCCTGCCGGTCCATCTCCGCGTGGGTGATGAGCGGCGTGGGCCGCAGGTGCACGTGCGTGTGCGGCTCCAGCGCGCGCGCCAGCAGCGTGGATTCGATGGCGGGGATGACGGAGTCATCCATCCCGTGCAGCAGGTACACCGGCGCCCGTGGCGCGGGGGAACGCTCCGGCGACAGCGACGGGTCTCCGGCGAAGTCCTTCACGAAGGGCAGCAGCCGGGGCCCCAGCGCGGCCACGTCGCGCGTGTTCACCTGGTGCAGCAGCGTGGCGGCGGGCTCCGGCAACGCGGCCTCCATCGCGCGCGCCTCCGCGAACGCGGCCTCCGCCTTTTTCGAATCCACGAGCGTCAGGTGCGACGCGTGCATGAACTTCAGGACGCCCTCGCGAAGTGACTTCACCTGCTCCGGCGGCACCAGCCGGTCCGCGACGTTCAGCAGGATGACCACCACGCCGTAGTCGTGCGGCTTGCGGTGCACCCCGTCCGCCTGCACACCCGTGCACAGGAAGGACAGCACGCGCGACAGGTCGCCGTGCCCGCCGAAGGACAGCACCGCGGCCACCTTGTCGCGCAGCGCGGGACGGCCCGCCGCGACGACGGACAGGCCTCCGGAGAAGCTGATGCCGAAGAGGTCCACCTTCCCCTCCGGCGCCAGCGCACCCGGTCCCAGCGCCCACAGGGCCGTGTCCTCGATGTCATCCGGCAGGCACGGCGTGATTTCGTAGCGCAGCAGGTCCGGCGGCTCCGGCGTGAGCACCGGATGTCCGCCCATCGCCAGGTCCTCCGCCAGACCCACCAGCCGGGGCTCGTCGATGCCCGCCGCGTGCACGCCCGACGTGAGCACGATGAGCCGTCCCCTGCGCCGGTCCGGGCGGTAGAGCCGCCCACGCATCGGCCCGTGACGCGTGGGGATGCTCAGGTCCGCGACGCTGAAGGCCCCGGTGCCATAGCTGCTGGCCAGGGCAGTGGCCGTGGTGCCGTGGATCCCCGCCGCGCGCAGCACGAAGGACAGCCCTCGCAGCTCGGGTGGCACCAGGACGAAGGCCGCGACCAGCAGGGCCGCCAGCACGGCCCCCAGCGTCCAGCGCGTCCGGTGCTTCATTGCATCAGGGTTTCGACGAAGGTGCACAGCTGGTCGCGCTCGAAGGGCTTCTCCAGCAGCTCGCGCGCGCGGCGGCCCAGGAACTCACGGGCCTGCGGGTTCACCCCACCCGTCATCAGGCCGGTGCGCGGCGCCAGCTCCGGCGCCAGCCGCTCCAGCTCCACCAGGAAGTCCATGCCGCTCATGCCCGGCATCATGAGGTCGCAGAGGATGGCGTCGAACTTCTCGCCGTGCGACAGGCGCTTCAGGGCCTCGCGCGCGTCCTGGATGACGTGCACCTCGTAGAGGTTGCGCAAGAGCCGGCTCACCGCGCTGCCCACCGCCGGCTCATCGTCGATGAGCAGCAACCGTCGCAGGTCGCGCGTCGCGCGCACCGGCTGCGAGGCATCCTCCGCCACGGCCGGGGTGGCCTGCGCGGGCCGGGCGGCTTCGGGCGGCAACGTGAGCGCCGGCAGCTCCACGCGGAAGAGGCTGCCCTGCCCCTCTTCGCTGGCCACCTCGATGTGGCCCCCCATCGCGTGCACCAGCGTGAGGCAGATGGACAGGCCCAGGCCCGTGCCGCCCTTGGGCGAGCGCGTGGTGAAGAACGGATCGAAGATGCGCTGGCGCACCGCCGCGGGCATCCCGTGTCCGTTGTCCTCCACCTCGATGAGCACGTGGCCCTCGCGGCCCGGACGCACGCGCAGCTTGAGCAGGTTCTCCTCCGGGGCCCGGTCGCCGAAGGACTGGAGCGCGTTCGTCAGCAGGCCCGTGACGACCTGCGCCAGCCGTCCCTCGTTGCCATGCACCGCGGCCACCGGCTCCAGGTCGCACGCCATGCACGCGCGGTGCTGGAGCTCGTCGCGCATCAGCTTCACCGCGTTCTCCACCGCGCGCCGCACGTCCACCGGCCCGTGCTGCTCCTCCTCCGTGCGCGAGAACGTCCGCAGGTCGCGCACGATGGAGCGCACCCGCCCCGCGCCCTCCAGCGCCTCCGCCACCACCTGCCGCAGCTCCTCCAGTTGCTCGGTCGGAACCGGAACCACGGGCTGCGCCACGCGCTCCCAGAGGTAGGCCAGGTTGGAGGTCACGTACGAGAGCGGGTTGTTGATTTCATGCGCGACGCCCGCGGCCAGCGTGCCCACGGACGTCATCCGCTCCGCCAGCCGCCGCTGCGTCTCCAGGCGGGAGCGCTCGGTGACGTCGCGCACCAGCCCCACGAGGAAGCGCTCGCCGTTGGGCAGCATGTACGCGGCCCGCTGCGTGAGCACCTCACGCGAGCGGCCCCTGGCGTCGGTGAAGGAGCCCTCGTCCTCCACGGTCTGCCCGGTGGTGAAGGCGCGCTCGTCCTGGCGCCACGACGCCTCCGCCTCGTGCCGCGGCACCTGCGCGGAAGAGACCGTGCCCCGCAGCGCTTCAGCGGGTTGATCCAGCAGGCGGCAGTAGGCGCCGTTCACCGCCACCAGCCGGTGCTCGCGGTCCTTGATGAACAGCGGCTCCGGCACCGCGTCCAGCGCGCCCTGGAACATGTCGCGGGCCCGCCGGAGCGCCTGCGCGTCCCCGTCCGCGGATCTGCGCAACAGCGCCACGAGCCTCGCCCCCCAGCGCGTGCCGGGCGGCTCCACGCACTCGTCCGCGCCCGCGGCCACCAGCGCCTCCGCCTCCTCGCCCTCGCGCTTCGTCAGCACGACCAGCCAGGTCCGGGTCTGCAACCGGCGCGCGTGCGCCCACTGGCAGCGCGCCTTCACGGCCTCCAGCGGACCGCCGTGGTCCCAGAGAACAAGGAGCCCTTCGGGCAGCGGCTCCGGCGGGGACTCCACGCGGATCACCCGACACGCGCGCCCTTCGGCCGTGGCGCAAAGGTCGCGCTCCACGTCCTGGGCCACCGGGGCTGGAACCGCCACCAGCATTGCGTGCACCGCGTCGCTCCTCGCGCCCCGCAGGATCACTCCACCCGCGTCGCCCGACCGCATTGCAGCCTTGACCGCGCCAACCCGTCAACGCGGGGCCGCGCGGACTGCCCGTAGCCCATTTCCGGGTCGGGTGGGACTCAGAATTGCAGTGAACCGCGCGCGATGACGCGGGGGCCTACCTTGCAGGAAGGTAGGAGCGAGCAACCCTCGCAGTGCCGGGGCAGCGTCTTCGCCGGGCAGGCGCCGCTCATACCGTAGTGGCACAAAGCAAAGTCGTAGCGGACGGGGTCCTCGGGGTCGAGCGCCCGCAGAGATGCGGTCACCTCCTCGGCGGTCCGCCAGGTGAGGTCCGTACGCTGCGTCAGTCCCAGGTGGAGCGCCATGCGTCCGATGTGCGTGTCCAATGGGACCAGCAGTGCGGAGGCGGGCACCTGCTTCCAGATGCCGAAGTCCACCGCGTCCGGTCCGCGCACCATCCAGCGCAGGTACAGGTTGAGGCGCTTCGCCGCGCCCGGCCCCAGCGGCGAGGGCAGCAGGTGATGCAGTCCCCGCTCCGGCCCCAGGGCCTTGCGGAGCGCGTCCATGGGCACGTCCCGCAGCGCGGCGGTGAAGGCCGCGATCGCCCCGTGCAGCGTGCCGCTCGCCTTGAAGCCCCGCACGAACAGGGCCTCCAGGCTGCCGTGCTCGCGCAGCGCGCGGCCCATGCCCAAGAGCAGCACCGCGAGGTCGGTGCCCACGTTGAAGCGGTAGACGAAGCCCGTGAGCAGCGCCTTCGCGCCCTTCACGTCCAGCGCGCGCACGAAGGCCGCGGGCGACGGCCCCATCTGCTTCAGGAGCGCGTCCACCTTCGGGCGGAAGAGGTCCGCGCGCCCGTAGGCCAGCGCAGCTGCGAGCAGCGCGCTGACCTCCACGTCGCGCGGGTCCGTGTAGCGGTGGGGGAACTCCACCGGGTCGAACCCGATGCGCGCCTTCGGGTCCGTGGAGGCCAGGAAGGCATCCAGGCGGGGGCGCAGGAGGTCGGCCGCCTGGGTGCTCAAGCCGGTGTGCGAGACACGGCGCTTCTTCATCACGCGTCCAGTCCTAACGCGTGAGCTCGCGCACCGCGTGGCCCAGCTCCGGGAGGATGAGCGTGTCCAGCGCCAGCTTCACGGCCTGCGGCGAGCCCGGCAGCGCGAAGAGGATCATCCCCTGGTACGTGCCCGCCGTGGCGCGCGACATCATCGCGGGGCTGCCGATGCGCTGGAACGACAGCATCCGGAACAGCTCGCCGAAGCCGGGCAGCTCCTTCTCGAAGAGCGCGCGCAGCGTCTCCACCGTGCAGTCACGCCGGCCAATGCCCGTGCCGCCCGTGAAGAGCACCGCGCGGGCCCCCGCCGCCTGCGCCTGCGCGAGCGCGCCCCGGATGGCCTCCGGATCATCCTTCACCACCGTGTGCCCGGCGACGGTGTGCCCCGCGGCGGCCAGTCCCTCGCGCAGGTCCTTCCCGCTGCCGTCGTGCGCTTCGTCCCGGCTGTCCGAGCACGTCACCACGTACGCGCTGACATGCACCGGCGCGCGCGACTTGTGCTCCGCCGCCACCGGAGAGCCCTCGTGCGAGTGGTCGTGCGAGTGGCCGTGGTCGTGGTCGTGCGAGTGGCCGTGGTCGTGCGAGTGGCCGTGGTCGTGCGAGTGGCCGTGGTCGTGCGAGTGGCCGTGGCCGTGGTCGTGCGAATGACCGTGGGGGTGATGACCGTGGTCATGGTCGTGATCGTGTCCGTCGTGTCCCATGTTGGACGCTCCTGAAGGAGGAAGGCTCAAACGTCGGGCAGGTCGACGACGAGCGTTCCGTCCTCGACCGTGAGCTGCACCGTCGGCTGGTCATCACAGACGCCGGGCGAAGTCGCGTTCTTCCCCGAGTCCATGTCGAAGCCGACCTCATGGCACGGGCACACGACCATGTTGTCCTCGAGGCGTCCGCCCGACAGCAGACATCCGGCGTGGTTGCACCAGTCATCGAGGCCCTTGTAGCGGCCGTGGATCTTCGCGATGCAGACGTTGCGCTTGCCGATTTCGTAACCCCGCATCTCCCTCTCGGCGAAGTCCGCGGGGCCCAGCTTGATCTTCGTCATTGCGTTCCTTTTCCCACAACCCGTCCGGGCCTGCACCCCCGTTCCCCCGGCATTAATTTCCCGACCGTGACTTCCGACGTGACACCCTCCACCGCCGTGCTCACCGACAAGGCGGCCGTTGCCCAGCTCCTTAGGGACATGTCCCTCCTGCTCCAGCTCCAGGGGCAGAGCGGCTTCCGCGTCCGCGCCTACGACATCGCCGCGGACCGCATCGCGAACCTGCCGCAGGACCTGGGCGCCATCGTCACCGAGGGCCGCCTGCAGGAGCTCCAGGGCATCGGCCCGGGGCTCGCCGAGAAGCTCACCGAGCTGGTGACGACCGGCCACATGACGGCGTTCGAGGAGCTGAAGGCCCAGTTCCCCGCCGGCCTGCTGGAGCTGATGAAGCTGCCGGACGTGGGCCCGAAGAAGGTGGCCGCCCTGTGGAGCGAGCTCCAGGTGGGCAGCGTCGAGGACCTGGAGCGCGCCTGCAAGGACGGCCGCGTGCGGGAGCTCAAGGGCTTTGGCGCCAAGAGCGAGGCGAAGCTCCTGGACGGCATCGCCGTGTACCGGCGCGCTCGCGGCGAACGGAAGCTCCTGGGTGACGCGCTCCCCATCGCGGAGGGCCTGCTGGAGCTGATCCGCCAGGCCCCGGGCGTGGTGCGCGCGAGCCTGGGCGGCAGCGTGCGCCGTCGCGCGGAGACCGTGTCCGACGTGGACCTCATCGCGTCCGCGAAGGAGGCGGGGCCGGTGCTGGACGCGCTCGCGAACGCGCCGGGCGTGGCCACGGTGATTGGCAAGGGCGACAGCAAGTGCTCCGTGCGCATGGTGCAGGGCGACCTCCAGGTGGACCTGCGCGTGCTGCCGGACGAGGACTTCGCCACCGCGCTGCACCACTTCACCGGCTCCAAGGCGCACCACATCCGGCTGCGCAACCTGGGCCACGAGAAGGGCCTCAAGATTTCGGAGTGGGGCGTGCACCGCGAGGACGGCACCAAGGTCCCCGTCCCCGACGAGGCGGCGCTGTACCGGCTGCTGGGCATGCAGGAGGTGCCGCCGGAGCTGCGCGAGGACAACGGCGAGGTGGAGGCCGCCAGGGCCGGGAAGCTGCCGGAGGACCTGGTGACGCTGGAGGACGTGCAGGGCGCGGTGCACGCGCACAGCACCTGGTCCGACGGCCGCAACACGCTGGAGGAGATGGCGCGCGCGGCCCAGGCGCTGGGGCTCAAGTACCTCACCATCACCGAGCACAGCGAGGCGGCCATCCACGCGGGCGGCCTCAAGGTGGACGACCTCAAGCGGCAGTGGGAGGAGATCGACCGCGTGAACGCGGCGGTGCCCGGCATGCGGCTGCTCAAGGGCATCGAGGTGGACATCCTGGAGTCGGGCGCGCTGGACTACGCGGACAGCGTGCTGGAGCAGCTGGAGGTCGTCATCGCGTCCATCCACGTGCGCCACTCCATGGACGAGGACCAGATGACGCGCCGGGTGCTGGCCGCGCTGGACAACCCGCACCTGCACATCCTGGGACACCCCACCGGGCGCCTCATCCAGAGCCGCGAGCCGTACGCGCTGCGCATGGAGGAGGTGCTGGAGCGCGCCCGGGAGCGCGGCGTCGCCGTGGAGATCAACGGCAAGCCGGCGCGGCTGGACATCAAGTCCGAGTACGTGCGGCAGGCCGTGGGGCGCGGGGTGAAGCTGGTGGTGAGCTGCGACGCACACCGCCAGGAGGATTTGAAGAACCTGGCCTTCGCCGTGGCCACGGCCCGCCGGGGCTGGGCGCGCAAGCAGGACATCCTCAACACCCGGTCCGCGGAGAGCTTCCTCGCCGCCCTGCGGGAGCGCTGATAGGCTTGCGGGCGCGAAGATGTTCCGCCCGCTCCTCCTCGTCCCCGCCCTCCTCTGGCTCCTCCTGGCCCTGCCCTCGCGGGCCGGCGCGGAGGCCCGTCCGTCGCGCGCCGACCTCCAGCGCGTGCTGGACCTGCACGCCCGCTCGTCCGTGCGCGTGCGCGGTCCCCAGAACGCGGGCCCCGGCATCATCGTGGGCGCGGACGGCCAGGTGCTCACCGCCGTGTGCCACGTGGGCCCCGACTCCGCCCAGGTGGTGCACGCGGGCAATGCGCTGACGGCGCGCGTAGTGCTCTCCAGCGCGTCGCTCCAGGTCGCGGTGGTGGCGGGCCCCCAGGGCACCTGGCCCGCGGTGCCGGTGCGGCTGGTGCCGGAGGGGCTCGCGGGCCACTGGGTGGTGGGCGTCATGCCCGCGCGCAAGAAGGGCCAGCGGGACACGCCCAGGGCCGCGGTGGCGAAGGCCGCCCCCGCGCCGTTCTTCGACGTGGCCCTCACGCTCGCGCCGGGCAGCCCGCTGTATGACGGGGACGGGCGGCTGGTGGGCGTCGTCGTCGAGCGCCGGGGCCGCGGCGCCCGCGCCCTGCCCCTGTCCGCGGTGAAGGCGGAGCTCGCCTCGGCGGACGCGCCATGAGCCGGCCTTCGGGGCCACCGTTCAAGCTGAGCGCGGTGCAGGAGGCCATGGGCCTCTGGGCGCTGGGCTTCCTGGGCATCATCGTGGCGTTCCTCATCGCCGGGGGCACGAGCGTGCCCAAGCTGGTGGCCACGGTGGGCTTCCTCTACCTGCCGCTCATCCCCATGCGCTGGCGCGACGAGGACTACCGCGACTACGGCCTCACCCTGCGCGCGTGGAAGCAGGACCTGCGGCTGTTCCTGGTGATGTGCGCCATCGTGGGGCCGCTGTTCTTCGCGGGCTTCGCCGCGTTCGTGCAGGTGGTGCCGCACCTGCCGCCCGAGCTCGCGCGCCACCTGACGCCCATCATCGGCGAAGGGCACTTCCAGCCGCGCCTGCCCCCGCGCTTCGGCGAGTGGGTGATTGATCAGCTCTTCGTCGTGGCCCTGCCGGAGGAGTTCTTCTACCGGGGCTACCTCCAGGCCCGCCTGCGAGACGCCTGGCCCCAGGGGCGCGTGGTGCTGGGCGCCCGGCTGGGGCGCGCCTTCTGGGTGACGGCGCTGCTCTTCGCGCTGGGCCACCTGGCCATCTTCCAGACGTGGCGGCTGGCGGTGTTCTTCCCCGCCCTCCTCTTCGGCTGGATGCGCGAGCGCACCGGCACCCTCGTCGGCTGCTCGCTCTTCCACGCCGCCTGCAACCTCTACGTGCGCTTCCTGGAGGTCTCCTTCTTCGGCGGTCCGTAGCGGACGCTTCAGCCCGGCGGCAGGTGCTGGACCTGGAGGTCCGCGCCCACCGTCAGCGTCGTGCCCTGCGCAAGCTCCACCCAGCCCTGCGTGCGCGTCACGTGGCTGGCCACCACCACCGTGCGGCGGCGGCGGTGCGCGCCCACCTCCGGATGCGTCTCCGGCGTCGAGGGAGTCACGCCGCAGTGGGCGCACTCCGCGCTGCCCTCCAGGCGCGTGTAGTACAGCGGGGCCTCGCCTCGGCGGGTGGCGGCCAGCACGGCGCCATTGGTGGCCACCATGTTGAGCGGGGGCATGCGCCGCTGCCCGGCCTTCACGAACGCGGCCTCCACCTCGCGCACCGTGTCGCGCAGCACGCGGCCGGCGGCGGTTGCCTCCAGGCGCGGATCATCCGTGCGGCCCAGCTCCCGCAGGCGCGTGAGGAACAGGGCGAAGAGGACCTCGCTGTCGGTGGGGCCTCGCACCAGCCGCTGGAGGTGCTCCGGCACGCGCGACAGCAGCGGGGCGCGCAGGGGCTCGAAGTCCGGCAGCGGGCCCTGGTGGGCGAACAGCCAGTGGCGGGCCCGGAACGGCTGGGTGTTGTCCTCGGGCGACAGGCCGAGCGGCAGCCGGTTCGCGTGGAAGAGCACCGCCTCCGATTCGTGCGGAGGCCCCAGGTCGTCCAGCGTGAGCTCCCGGTCCGGCGCCAGGCGGCGCAGGAGGACCTCCTCCTGGGCATAGGAGCCCACCCCCAGGGCATTGGCGCGCGCGTCCGGGCGGAGGACGACCTGCCCGCCCAGCCGGTGCAGCTCGCACCGGAGGAGGTTGGGGTCCGACGACAGGGCAGCAAGGATGGCGGACATGGTGATTCCCCCCTTCTCTCCTAGGGATAAGGTCCATGGGACCCCGGTTCAGCGCCGCGAACCCGCTCCCCTGCTCTGGCGCTAAGCCCTTGAAATGGCTGGCGTTTGATCAGCCATTGAATTGACACCCCGGAGCGTGGAGCCTAACCTCCGGGCGCTTCCCGACGGCCCTCTCCCCCGAGGGATCGGGGTGCAGGTCTTCACCGGAGACGGAATGGCGGACGACATCGCAATCGGCATCGACCTGGGCACGTCGTACTCATGCGTGTCGGTCGTCCATGAAGGCCAGCCCACGGTCATCCCCAACGAGTGGGGCGAGACGACGCATGCCTCGTGCGTGTCCTTCCTGGAGGAAGGGTCCGTGCTGGTGGGCAACGCGGCGAAGAAGAACATCATCACCAGCCCCGAGAACACGGTGTACTCGGCCAAGCGGCTCATCGGCCGCTACTACTTCTCCGACGAGGTGAAGAAGGCGCAGGCGGTGATGCCCTACCGCATCGTCGAGGGCGACAACAACTCGGTGCGCATCGGCGTGCGGGAGCGCAGCTATTCGCTGCCGGAGATCTCCGCGCTGGTGCTCAAGGAGATGAAGGCCGTCGCGGAGACGTACCTGGGCCGCGAGGTCCACAAGGCGGTCATCACCGTCCCCGCGTACTTCAACGACAACCAGCGCCAGGCGACGAAGGACGCGGGCCGCATCGCGGGGCTGGAGGTGCTGCGCATCCTCAACGAGCCCACCGCGGCGGCGCTGGCGTACGGCTTCGGCCGGGACGTCAACCAGCGCGTCGTCGTCTACGACCTGGGCGGCGGCACGTTCGACGTGTCCATCCTGGAGATCGGCAAGGACGTCTTCGAGGTGCTGGCCACGGCCGGTGACACGTACCTGGGCGGCGACGACTTCGACGACCGCATCATGACGTGGATGGCGGACGACTTCCTCAGCCGCACGCGGTTGGATTTGCGGCAGAACAAGTACTGCCTGCAGATGCTGAAGGACGCGGCGGAGAAGGCGAAGATCGACGTGGGCCAGAACGGCACCGCGGACATCCTCTGCCAGGGCATCTGCCAGGACGCCAACGGCAACGTGCTGGACCTGCGCAACACGCTCAACCAGGACCAGTTCAACCGGATGGTGATGGACCTGGTGCAGCGCACGTTCAAGGTCTGCGACGAGGCCCTTCAGAGCGCGCGGCTGACGGCGGCGGACATCGACGCGGTCATCCTGGTGGGCGGGCCCACGCGGCTGCCCATCATCCGCAACTCGGTGAAGCACTACTTCCAGAAGGAGCCGCTGGAGGGCATCAACCCGGATCAGGTCGTGGCCATGGGCGCCGCGCTCCAGTCGCACGCGCTGCTGGACAGCAAGACGGAGACGTTCCTGGTGGACGTCACGCCGCTGACGCTGCGGATTGGGACCGTGGGTGGGTACACGGAGAAGATCATCGACAAGAACACGCCGGTGCCCATCGACCGGTCGAAGACCTTCACCACCAGCCGTGACGGGCAGGAGAAGGTGAAGATCCGCGTGTACCAGGGTGAGTCCAACCGCGCCGAGGAGTGCGAGATGCTGGGCGAGTTCGAGTTCTCGGGCTTCCGCATCGGGTATCGCGGCGAGGTGAAGATCGAAGTGACGTTCGAGATCAACACGGACGGTCTGGTGAACGTGTCCGCGTGCGACGTGGAGACGGGCCAGAAGACGTCCACGACGATCACGTTGTCGTCCGGCATGACGGAGGCGGACATCCAGCAGTCGATCCAGTCGAACCGCAACACGCGGCTCGCCGGCCACAACAGCAGCGACCTGCCCGCCGTGGCCAGCTAGGCACCGTCGATGTCCGAGCCTTCCGATCCGAACTCTGGCGCGCCGCCAGGG